>CALJZV010000222.1 GCA_937983475.1 uncultured Verrucomicrobiales bacterium | reverse complement strand
TTTGTGTCCCGAGAAAATTCGCGACCTTGCGGGGATATGTCCTGCGGTCGAAACAATCCCCAGTCCTTTGCTCCCGTGAACGTAGGTGGCGAACTCGTCATTGCAGCCGGCAATGTTGCGGCCATACATGTAGAACTTTGTGCCGTCATCAAAGGTGTATTCCACCGAGTAATTATCGAAGTTCTGGTCAATGTTGTCGCCGCGATTGTGGCGGCCGCCGGTGGCGTGCGCCTGCACCGGCCATGCGTTTTTCATCCAGCAGGCTTCGTCAATGTTGTGGATGTTAAAATCGCTGAACGCGCCGCCGCTGGCCCAGAGGAAGCTGTGGAAGCGCTGGATCTGGTAATGCAGTTCGCTGATGTCGCTTGGCTTGGGCCCGGAGAAGCAGGTCGCCAATGGACCCGCCATGCGGTAGGCGCGGAGCATGATGATGTCGCCGATTTCCCCGTTTTGCACTCGTTCGAACAGTTCCTTGCGGGCCTTGCAATGGCGGCACATCAGGCCGATGCCGACCTTGAGATTTTTCCTCACCGCCTCCTCGTTCAGCTTGAGCATCCGCACGCTGGTGGGGCCGTCCACCGTCACCGGCTTTTCCATGAACAGATTGAGATTCTTCTCGATGGCATGAGAAAAATGAACCCAGCGGAAGGCGGGCGGCGTCGCTGAAATCGCCACATCACCCGGCTTAAGATGGCTCATGGCTTTCTGGTAGCTGTCAAATCCGATGTATTGGCGGTCGGCGGGGACATCGAACTGGTCGGGAAACTGTTCCTTCAGGGTTTTGGCGGCGTTGTTCATTTTGCTTTCGAACACGTCGGCCATGGCGACCAGCTTGATGGGGCCCTGATTGCTCGTTTTAAGGGCATTGGCGGCGGCGCCGGTGCCGCGCCCGCCGCAACCCACCAATGCCACGCGAATGGTGTCGCTGCCAGCCGCGTGAACGTGCGGCACGGCCACGCCTGCAAGAGCGGTGCCTGTGGCGACCTTGCGCGTGGTGCAGCCGATGGGGGCCGCGCCAACGATGGCGGTGGCCGCCGCGGCTTTGCCTGTATTTTTGAGGAAATCACGTCGCGTGGAGAGTGGATTCGTGGGTTCGTTCATAAGCGATAGTTTCTGGACGGCTGGCGGCGGCTGTCAATTCAAGAAATAACCGGTTTTGTCGAAGCGCACTTTCTTCTCGACCACCTTGCGGCGGGAGCGTAGAAGCCGCTCAAATCTAATGATCATCCCCTTGTGAACGCGTTTTGGCGGAATCTACAAATTCAGTGGCCGCAGTGGGCGCTTGGGATTTTTGTGCTGGCGCTGATCGGGCCTGTCATTTCTGCACAGTCCCCCTTTGTGCTGTCCAGTTCCCGCGCCGACTTGTTCCATTATTTTTTCCATTGGCGTCAATTCGGTTTTTCGGAGCTGGCTCAGGGCAATCTGGCACTTTGGAATCCGCACGTATATTCGGGGGTGCCGTTTTTGGGGGCGTTCCAGCCAGCGCTGCTCTACCCGCCAAATCTGGTTTTTTTGATTTTGCCCCTGAACAGCGCCCTGAATTTCAGCATGGTCCTGCACATTTTTCTGGCAGGCGTGTTCGCTTCGCTTTGGGCGCGAAACCGAGGGTTTCATCCGGCCGGTTGCTTTGTGGCTGGCGTAATGTTCATGTGCTCGAGCACCGTATTTCTACGAATTTACGCAGGCCATCTCTCCAATCTTTGTGCTGTCGCGTGGGCCCCGTTGTTGTTTTTAGCAGTGGACTGGCTTTGTGATTCGCGTTCGCCCAAGGCCATTTGGCTGGGAGCCTTTGCCCTGGCGATGCAGATTTTTGCCGGTCATCCTCAGTACGTTTATTACACCGGATTGGCCGCTGGCGTTTATGGGCTGCTGCGCTTATGGCGAAATGAAAGGCCCCTTGGTGCCGTATGCGGATTGTTTGCAATGGCTGTTTTTGCTGGAGCGTTGGGGTCGGTTCAATTGCTGACCGGGTGGAGCGCGGCAAAGGAAACCATTCGCAGCGGTGGACTTTCCATGGAAATGGCCGGCGCTTTTTCGATGCCTCCTGAGAACCTGGTTACCTTGCTGGCTCCTGATTTTTTTGGCGATGTCATTGCCACGCCGTACTGGGGAGCCGCATTTCTTTGGGAGGTTTCGGTGTTTGTCGGAGTTGCAGGGTTGATTTTGGCGATTCTGGGAATTTCCAAAAAAAAGCAAGGCATGGGCCGGCTCTGGGCTTTTATGGTCGTAGTCATGGTGATTTTGGCTCTGGGAAGGCACACTCCGTTGTTTTCCATTTTATTTGACTGGCTGCCTGGGTTTTCACGGTTTCGGGGAAGCGCAAAATTCGTGTTTCTGGCCGCGCTCTTCCTGTCTGTGCTGGCCGCGTCCGGAACGGAGAAACTGATGCAAGGAGAAAGGATCGGGCGATTGGGCATCGCTGTCGCTGCGATGGTTTCACTTGGGCTCTTTGTTGCGGGGAGCCTGCTGGCTTGGGGCAATCCTGCCAACTCCGGCCTGTGGCTGCGGTTTTTGAACTGTGTTTTGTCCAACCCGGACAATTACGCGGCGGGAGTTGCGCCGATGAAACCTCTGTTTGCGGCCAACGCGGCGGAGGTCGCGGCCCGGTCGTTGTGGAAGGCGGCATTTGTGATGCTGTTGGCCGGTGGTATTCTGGCTTCAGCTCGTTACCGCCCCCGCCTGGCTTGGGGAGTCGTCTTGCTGGTGAATGTGGAAATGTTTCTGTACGCGCAGTCCACTCTGGAAACCTTTGATCCTGGAGGAGCAGTGAATGAACGGGTGGCGGCATTCCTGGAAAGCCGCCCGGGTGATTATCGCATTTTGAACACGGACGCCTCCTATGCCGCCATGAGCATGGGCACCATCGACATTTGGGGCGACGACCCCTCGGTGCTGCGGCGCTATGCGGAGTTTGTGGCGATGACTCAAGGCATTCCCCCAGACCGAGTTCGCCAGGATATTCCCCTGGCACACCCGCATCCGCTGCTGCGCTTGTTGCGGCTGCGCTACATTTTTTCAAAAGATGAGCACGGGCTGTTGAAGGTGACGGAAATGCTTGCGCCGCTTCCGCACGTTTTTTTGGCGCATCGTTATCAGGTTCAGCCGGGGCGGGACGCCATTTTGGCGGCGATGAACGACGCGCGATTCAATCCTGCGGAGGAAGTGGTTCTTGAAACGGAGCCTCGTCCCCTGGCGCTCGAACAAACAACCGTGGGCCGCGCGGAAGTGATCCGGCGCACCTCAGACTCCTTGCACATTGAGGCCGAGACCGGTTCGCCGGCGATATTGGTGGTGACCGACCCGTATGCCGAAGGATGGAGGGCGGTTTCGCTTCCCGGCAGCGCTCAAACACATTACGAGGTGCTCCCGGCCAATTACTGCCTGAGGGCGATTCCACTGGGGGCCGGAAGGCATCGGTTGCAACTGGTGTTTGAGCCGGCGGCATTTGTCTGGGGAAAATGGATTTCCCTTGGTTCGCTCCTTGTTTATCTTGGAGTGCTTGGATGGTGGGCGGTGGGCCGTTTTTCCGGCAGGAAAAGTGATTGATCCGGCGCGCTGCCATCGGCATGACCCATCTGCATGGATTGCTTTAAAAAGAAGGATGAAACGCCCGCGCTGCGGCTACGGTGGCTGTTGGTCGCCCTTGTGGCGGGGACGTTTGCGCCCTACTGGCCCACGGCGAAACACGAGTTCCTTAACTATGATGACGACATTTATGTGACGAACAACGACCACGTTCGCCATGGGATTACTGCGTCAGGACTTGCCTGGGCTTTTGGCCGCATTCAGGGGGAGTCCACTTACTGGCATCCCCTGACCTGGCTCTCCCACATGGTGGACGTGGAATTGTTCGGGATGAATCCGGCCGGGCACCATATGGTCAACGTGGGTTTTCATGCGATCAACGCCGCCCTCTTGTTTCTTATTTTATCAAGAATCACCGGCTCTGTCTGGCGCAGCGCGACTGTGGCGGCCCTGTTCGCTTGGCATCCATTGCAGGTGGACACGGTGGCTTGGGTAGCTGAGCGCAAGAATGTT
>CALJZV010000221.1 GCA_937983475.1 uncultured Verrucomicrobiales bacterium | reverse complement strand
CGGCCCCCGCCTTGAGAAGCAGTTGAACGGTCCTTTCATCGCCTCCAGCGGCGGCGGCCATCAGCGCCGAACCGCCAAACTGGTTGGTTGCCTTGGCATCCGCGCCGTGATCCAGAAGGCGCTGCACGGCACGGAAGGAATCCGCGGGGCGCGCTGCGAGAATCAATGCGGTGTTGCCCAGAGCCGAGCGGGCGTGAACGTCGGCCTTGCGATCCAGCAGCAGGGCCACCTTGGCGTCGTTGAACGCTGCGCGCATCAGCGCTGTGGCGCCGGCGTTGTTGGTGGCATTGACCTCCGCGCCGCGGTCGAGCAGAAGCCGCATGGCTGCAACGTCGCCATAGACCGCCGCGAGCATAAGCGCCGTGTTGCCCTGCTTGTCCCGGGCGTTGGGCGGGGCGCCGTTGTCGAGCGCATCGCGCAGTTTTCTCGGATCGCCGGAACGGAGTATTTCAAAATACTGTGAATCCAACGTGGGTTCGCTGGCCGCCGCGACAGTGACCGAGCCCAGCAGACTCAAAACCAATAGAAAATGAACTCCCATATTTTTCATAAGCTTGAATAAAAATGACCGGGGAAGATTTCGCAGGAAACCGATTCCGGCAATGGAACGAAAGTATCACCCGGCAGCTTTTAGAAAATTGACATGATTTGCGGAAAAAACTTACAGTGCGGGCCATGTCCGCGTCTCTGAGCAACTGCTGCAATGACCCGGCACGGAAACATACAACCCAACAACCCGCGGGCCAAAACAATGAAACGCCTTTTATATTTTTCGCAAAGGCCGTTGCTCGTTTTCATTTGGATGTCGGTTTTTTGCTGTTTTGGAATTCCGTTAGCAAAGGGCGCCAATCTTGGCCTGTCGGGCAATGTTTCCTACCAAATTTCGGAGGATGAGCGGACGGTGGTGCTGAAGGCCGACAAGTTATCCAACTTAACATCCGGCGGCTACAGCGGAACCATCCGGCTGGAACTGTGGGCCTTCAGCTTTCCCTTTTCGGGATCCGGCAGCGGCTACAAGCTGGCATCCTATCAATTGGGCCAGTTGAACGGCGGCTCTTATTTTTACAACATCAGTTCGGGCTCGATTGCGTTTACCCGGCCGCCGCCGGGCACGTGGTATTTCTCCGTCATGGCGCGCGAATACACCGGCGGCGGCAGCGACGGCTTCACCACGCGCGATTTTTTAACTTTCAGCACGCCGATTCGGGTCGCAGGCGGATCATACCAAGGGGACATGGCCATCAGCGGGTTGACCGAATGGCAGGTGTACAACAACGGCACCGTGCAGCTCTACGCGGAGAAGTTAAAAAACATCTGCGCGCTGGGAACCAGTGGCACGTTGCGCCTGGATCTGTGGGCAACCTCGACCAAATACAGCGGCGGTTCGATTTACGGTTACATGTTTGCCTCAAAGACGCTTGACCCGTTGCCCGCGCAATATTCATTCAACAATGTCAACCTCACGCTGCCCTATGCCAAGCCGCCCGACGGATTCTACTACATCACGCTGACGCTGTCCGAATACAACAACGGTCAGTTCAAAATCGTGGATTACGTCAGCTACAATGACTGGGTTACCATCGGCAATCCACCGCTGCCGATTCCCTCGGCGCCAGCGACGCTGACCGCGACCAAGGGAACCTTGACCACGGGCGTGCAACTGACGTGGAATGCCGGCACATGGGCGTCCACATACGACATTTTCCGGAGCACCGGCTACAATGCAGCATTCGCCACCTTGATCGCCAGCGGCGTCACGGGAACCACCTATCTGGACGCCTCCACTGTCGTGGGGACCACCTACTATTACTGGGTTCGGTCGAGGAATGCATCGGGCGTCAGCAGCTTCAGCTACGGCGATACGGGGTATCGTAAAGGCACTGCACCCGCCATCGCGACTGCGCCCAAAAACCAGAACAGGCTGTTGGGTGAAAGCGTCACCTTCACCGTGGCAGCAACAGGAACCGCGCCCTTTAATTATCAATGGCGAAAGAACGGCGTGAACATTTCCGGCGCAACCGGCTCCAGTTACACTCTGTCCAACCTCCAATCGACCCACGCCGGCGCCTACAGCGTGCATGTCAGCAACGCCTACGGCAGCATAACCAGCGTCAGCGCGCAATTGAGCGTTTACAATCCCACCACGCTAATGCGCATTTACTGGCAGTCCGAGGATCGTCGTCTGGCCGTGTGGTACTTGAACGGAACCAATTTTGTAACCTCGGCCTACCTGCGCAACGGCCAGTTGCTGGCTTCAGGCTGGAAAACCTCGGGCTTCGGCGATTTGAACAACGACGGCCAACTGGACCTGTTGTTCCAACACGATGATGGCCGCCTGTCCACATGGCTGATGAGCGGCACCGCGTTGCAGCAGAGCGTCCTGTTGCAAAAGCCCGCCGCAGGTTGGCGCATGGCCGGCGCGGCCGATTTCAACAATGACAACAAGACAGACATTCTGCTGCGCCATAACGACGGGCGGCTTTCCGTGTGGCTGATGAATGGAACCAATGTCGTCAGCTCCATGCCGCTCAAGGACGGCAATCCGGTCGGCTCGGCATGGCGGGTCGTCGGCGTGGCCGACTTCAACGGGGACGGCAAGAAAGACATTCTGTTCCAGAGCGACACCGGCAAACTCGCGGCGTGGTACATGAATGGGACAAATTTCATTTCAAGCGAACTGTTGCGTGATGGCCAGGCGGCAGCGGCAGGATGGCAGGCGTTGGCTCTGTCCGATTTGAATGGCGATGGCAAGACCGACATTCTCTGGCAGCACACCACTGGCAAGACCGCCGTCTGGTTTATGAACAACAAACAGTTCCTGGGATCTGCGTTGCTGCGAAACGGCCAGCCCGTTGCGGCTGGATGGCACATGACCGGCCCGAAATAGGCTCTTTGGTGGTTTCGGAAAACTGGAGAACAGCTCAATCCCCCTTGGGGGGCGGCATCTTGTCGCCGAGCCGGAGGTAATGCCACATGGCCAGGATCTGCTTTGGCCCGTCGCCGTCATACACATCGGCGATCGGGCTGCGCCCCTCGTCGTCAAAATAAACCGGCATTTTGGTTTGAGAATCGACCAGGGCCGGATTGCGAATCCATCGCTGGAAAAAGGCCGGCTGCAACCGCTCGCCACTCATGGCCAGATTGATCCCCGGTGCTTCGAACACCTGCGTCGCGCCCGACGCGCCCACCGCGTGACACGACACGCACGCGAAGCCCAGCGGCGGGTTGGAGACCAGGTTGTTGCCGATCTTGGACGCGTCGAGATCCACGGCAGGCTCGGGGGGCGTCTGCGGCGGCAGGCCATGCTGCATCGCAAGGCCTTTCGCCAGCTCGGCGGCGTATTTTGGAAACGCCGGCATCTGCGCAGTCAGCCAGGGACGCGGCTTTTGCTTCACCGCGCCCGAAAGGAATTGCTCCGTCCACTCGGGTTTTAATTTTTCCCCGAGCAATTCAAGGCCGGGGAATCCGTCGAACTGCCCATGGCACGACGCGCAATTGAGGTGCTTCATTTGCCTGTGGGCAAATTCCGCCGCGTCATGCCGCGCCAGTGACGCGCGGTCAGTGGCCAGGAACGCCCTCAACACCTCGCGTTGATCATTGGTGAAATGAAACTGCGGCGCTTGGGGTTCCGCGCCCGGTTTTTCAGCAAGGCATCCCGTGGCGGACGGTGCGCCTGCGGCCAGCGGCTTTGCGGAAAATGTGTTCTCCAGTTTCAGGGAATGGCAGTTGAGGCAGCCTGTGGACTGAACCAGCTTTTTGCCGCGCTCCACCGCGCTGTCACCACCACTGGCGAAAGTGGCGGGCTTCTCAGAATGCGCCAGGAGGTAACTGGCCAGTTGGCGGCGCTGGTCATCGGTCAATTGAAAGCGCGGCATCCGGATCCAGGCGTAATGCGCGTCGGGCTTTTCCAGGAAGGCCTCCAGCGCGCCGGGGAGAAACTTGGCCCCGACCTGCTTGAGGGAAATTTTTGCGGCTTCATTTTCCTGCGAGCCGGGTGTGGTGTGGCATGCGCCGCAGTGGAGCGTTTCAAACAGTTT
>CALJZV010000220.1 GCA_937983475.1 uncultured Verrucomicrobiales bacterium | reverse complement strand
TTCATGATATTTCATGAGCAGTTTCAGGCAGTTTTCAGAGCAATAGCTTTGCCAAAACACTCACAACAAACTCCGCCACCGCCGGCTCGGACGAGGCGCGCGGTCCGGCCACATTGAGCACCGCAATCTTATGGCGAATTAAAAAGTCGCGCAGCTTCTGCGCCGCGTCCGCGCCGTCGCGGGCCTGGGAGATGAGAATCCACGGCTTGCGATGCTGCTGGGCGAATTCAATCGTCAGCCGCGAGCCGCCAAACACTTCCGGGCCCACGCTGAAAATCACCGTGCCGTCGGAGTCGCGCACATTCCACTCGGTGCGCTGCGCGTAGGCCGGGCTGGGCGTTTCCTTCAAACGATACCGCCAGTCAATCGGGCCGTCCTCGGCCACACGCCCGGCGGGGCACCATCCGCCATGCGGCAGGCGCTGGGCGATGGCGAAGTCCAGCCCGGCACGGTCGGCCCCGGTCTGTCCGCCGGAGACGATTTTCTTCAAGGGCAAGGATTCCGCAGCTTGTCCGCTCACGGGGCCAAGGGTACGTTGAACTCGAAACCGGCGCGATTCAATTTCTCATGAGCTCCATTTACCTGAGACTCGCGGACGCCCTGCTGGTCACGCACGTGCTGGTGGTCCTGTTCAACGTGCTGGGCCTGGTCATCATTTGGGTCGGCGCCTGGCGCGGCTGGCGCTTTGTCCGAAATTTTTATTTCCGCATGGCCCATCTGGGCTGCATGGGGTTTGTGGCGGCGCAGACGATTCTCGGACTGGAATGCCCGCTGACGACCTGGGAAACGGCGCTTCGCCGAAAGGCCGGAGTGACGACCGGCTACGAGGGCGGCTTCATCGCGCATTGGCTGGAGAGATTGCTCTTTTACGACGCTCCGGCGGGTGTGTTCGTCGCAGCCTACCTGGGATTTTTCGCGCTGGTGGCCGCGACGTGGTTTGCGGTCAAGCCGCAACTGCCTTCAGACAGGCTCCCAAGAAAATGAAAGCGGGGTTTTATTTTCTGAACACTTCGGGGCGTTTTAAGGCAACTCAACAACTCGTTAAAAGCGCGGTTCGTGGGCAAACAAGGTTTCATTTTTGGAGGCCAGCGTGTTGTCGGCATTCACATCGCCCTCCACGTCGGTCCATTTCGGCTCGTTCAAGTCGGACTTGTATTGCATCCGGTACGTTTTTCCGGAAATCGCGCTCCAGGTCAGCGTCACCGTCTGCCCTGAGATGACGATGGATTGAATGATCGGCTCGTTGACGACCTGCACAGTAAATGAACGGGTGTCATTCAGCGCGGGCGACCCGTTGTCGGTGACGCGCACGGAAATCACGTTGGTGCTGGGGCTTTGCGAGCCATCCGGCGTCCAGGTGAACAAACCGCTGCCCGCGTCGATGGCTGCCCCGGTCGGCGCGCCGGCCAGCAGCGAAAACGACAGCGTGTTGACGGGCAAATCCGCGTCTGTTGCCACTGCGGCAAACGAGATGAGCGTTCCAACGGTGACCGTGCGGTTGGCGATGGCGGCCAGCACGGGCGCGGTGTTGACCTCATTGACCACCACAAAAAACGTCCTCTGCGCGCTCAACGGCGGCACACCATTGTCCGTGACCTGCACGACAATCGTGTTGGTGCTCGGCCCCTGCGCCTCGGCCGGCGTCCAGGTGATCACGCCGGTAACCGGATGCACGCTGACGCCGGCAGGCGCGGTCACCAAACTGAAGGTCAGTGTGTTGGCGGGCAAATCCGAGTCGAAAGCCGAGTTGGTCACGGACATCAGGGTGCCCTCGTCGATGGTTCGGTTGGCAATGGCCGCCAGCGTGGGAGCCGTGTTCACTTCGTTGACAGTGACGCTGAAGTTTTTTGCATCCGTCAGCGGCGGATCAAACCGGTTGTCGGTGACGCGAATGGTCATGGGATAAACGCCCGGCCCCTGGGCTTCGGTCGGCGTCCAGGTGAAACGCCCGGTGCTCGGGTCAATGCTCGCCCCTGCCGGAGCGCCCTCAAGCGAGAACACCAGCACGTTGGAGGCAATGACGGCAAAATTATCCAGATAGATGTTGTAGGTTCCAGAGCCGTCAGCGGGCACCAATGCCAGATGTTCCAGCACACCCTTGCCGGTGGTGGATTCCAAAACCCCGTTGCCGGTAAAGCTGCTCACCGGCTCGATCGGCAGATTAAAACTAAGTGTCTGCCAACTGCCCGCCGCCACGGTGCGGCTCGGGTCCGGGGTGCTGCCGTTTTTTGCCGGAACCCCCACAAATTCAATCGGGCCGGTGCCGCCGCCGTTTTCACCAATGGCGTTGGTGGTGCTGGTTTCGCGCAGGCCAAGGCCCACCTTCAGGGCGCGGTCGGTGTAGATGTCAAATGAGAGCACCTGCCCGAAATCCACGGTCGGGTTGGGAAGATTCGCTGTTGAAAACGTCGTAAACCGAAGCCACGCCGAAGGACTGGAAGTAAAACTCCACGACGCCTTCAGCACGCGCTCACCGGAAATCCCGGCGGGAAACGCGTCCGTGATCACCGCCGAGTTGGGCGAGGCATCCAAAAAAGGCGCGGTGCTGCCGGAATTGCGCGGCTCACGAAACATCACCGTGCCATTGATGGCATTGGTGGAAAACGCCTCAAAATCCGTGATGACAATCCGCTGGGGATCAATCACCGGCGCCACCGCAAAGAACGTCAGCGCGCTGCCCTCGTTGACAGTTTTGTTTGGAATCGGCTCGAGCAGCGGGTCGTCGTTGAGAATGGTGACAGTGCCTTGGACTGTTTGGATGACAGCATTAACCGGATTGAACAAGCGCACGAAAAAGATTTCGTCCTCCTCAAACACCGTGTCGCCCTGGATCGCGATCTCCACCGGCTTGTTGGTTTCGCCAGGCATGAACAGGACTGTTCCATTGGTGGCGGAATAATCCCCCGGCGCAAAAGCGGTGCCGTTGGTGGTTGCGAAATCCACTGTCACAACCTGATCGCTCGGCGCGCTGAGAGTCACAGTGAGCGTTATGTTGGTGACGCCGGAGTTGCCTTCAGCCACGCTGGCGCTGCTGATGGAGAGGTCCGGCAACGTGCTGAACTGCCAGACCGGGCCGGGTGTCGAGTCCAGCCGTTGCGCTATAATTTGCCAATAATACGTCACAAACGGGCTCAGGGTTGGCAGATCCCAGGACGTGTTGGTGGTGCTGCCCAGAAACTCTCCAACACCCGGCACGGCGTTGGTTCCAAAATAAACCTCATACGTCGTGGGCGGCGGCGTTGCCGCGCGCAGACTTACATTGTCCAGATGCACATCGAGCCCCGCAGCATTGGCTTGAACCACAAACGCCAGCCTCACGGTTTGCCCCGCATACGATGTGAGATTGACGCTTCGCTCGGTCCATTCCGCCAGGGCGAGATCGCCTGGCTTGGTGCAGAACAGGACCGCAATCATTGCGTTGTTGGTATCCCGCACTTCCACGCGAAACTGGTGGTTGGCGGCGAAATCGTGAGGAAAGTTCCGGATTCGATCGGCCCAGCTCAATGTCACCACCGACGCAACCGGAATCGCGACATCGCGCCGCAGTTCCAGCGTGCCAGCGCCCGATTGCTCGGCCAGCACCGAGAACCGTCCGGCAAAGGGCGCGGTGGGACCGTCCGGACTGGCCGGATTGTATGACCCGTTATTGATCACCAAGGCGCCGTTGGTTGCCCCGGTCACCGTCCATCCGGTCAAATCGCCAGATTCAAACCCGCCGTTGGACAATTGCTCCAAGCCTTCGCCCAGGCCCGGGTCCCAGGACAAATTCACATGGACCGAGTTGGTTGTGGAAAAATGTAGCGGGAAAGGATGGGACGGCGGCAGCGGTTTTTCATCATCGGTAACCGTCAGGCTCGCGGCGCCCTGGTTGAAACCATCCGCGCTGGCCTGAACCTCCACGGACTGGTCGCCGTCGAGCAGCGCGTCGTCCGCCACAGTGAGGTCGAACGTGGCGGCGGTCGCGCCAGCGGAAATGGACACCGTCGCGGGAACGGTCAACTCGCCGGGAACGGTGGAGGCAAGAGTCACAGTCAAGTTCGTGGACAACATCCCGGAAATCCGCACCAGCCCGGCGGACGCCAGATTGCCGTTACCCTCGCGGACCGAAGCCGGCAGGCTGACCATCAGATTGGTGTGCTCATTGTCGCGCAGCGTCATTTGCGCCACACCATCAGGCCAGTTCTGAACGCGCGTCGTGATGGTGACCAATTGATCCCCGTCGATCAGCGCGTCGTCCACGATGGTGGCGTTGAATCCGGCAGAAGATTGTCCCGCCGGCACAACCACCAAACCGGGCACCATCACTTCGGAGGTGTCGCTGGAAATCAATTCCACCACAATGTCCGCGTCGGCGGTGGTTTCAAGTGTAACGGATCCAGCAAAAGTCCCGTTGCCCTCGGTTTCCTCCGCGGGAATGGAGACGGTCATCGTGGTGGTTTCATTGTCGTGGATCACCAAAGGTTGCACCCCGTTCAAATACCCGCTGGCCGTGGCGGTGATATTCACCGCACGGGTGCCGTTGAGCAGAGCGTCATCCATGAGGTCCAGATCAAAGAACGCATTGGTGGCACTGGCCCACAGGACGATGCTTTCCGGAACGGATATTTGAGACGAGCTGGCCGAGAAGAGATTGATGGTCAGATTGGTGGCCAGCGGCGAGGCAATGGACACCTTGCCCGCGCTGGTCAAAAGCCCATCCGATTCGGTGACACCGGAAGGCAAGGTCACCTGCAAAAGCGGGGCACACTCAGGGAAGCCGCCAAAGTTGCTTTCGGCGAAATTAGCGGGAACACCCAGGCCTTGGGAAAGCCCGACCAGGCCATTGCGGGCATCCATGCGTAAAAAGGTCAAACGCACGCGCCCGTCGAAGAACAGCTCAATCTGGAAATTGTTGGTGTTGATCGTGCCAAATTCAGGAACCCGGAAATAGGTCACCGCCACCCGATTGCTCTCCAATTTCCAGGACACCGCTCCATGGGTTGAAGGGTCCAGGTCCCGGAACCAGCCCGACACGCGCCGCCGGTTGAAGTGGCTGGCAAAAGTTTCTGTAAACGTGCTGTCCCCCGAATCAAATGAAACCGAGCCGTTGCTGTTGATGAAAAAACGGTTGGTTGCCGCGCCGTAGAGCGAGACATTGGTGCCGGCAGGCAGGATCACCTCCACAAAACTGTCGTCGCTCAGCGCATTGGTCGTGCCGCCGGAGGGATTTACGGGAAAGTTCGTCGCCGCCTCCCGACAGACCCGGTAGAAACTGTCCGATCCGTCCGGGGTGAAGGTGAACGTCTGAAACGCGACATCCGCGTCATTGGCTTCGAACAATTCGGTGAAATGGTCTGGCTGGCCTACGCGCAGGACAAACCGCCGCGTTTGAATAATGCCGCTGGTCTCGTTGGAAAAAGTCAGTGTATTCGTGTAAATCCCGGCAGACAGCGAGGTGGCCAGCGCGAGGTTAACCGAAATGGCGACATTGGTGCCCAAACCACCTGACAGCGATCCATTGGTCGAAGATAAATTCAGCCAGTCGGCTTGCGGCGTCACGATCCAGTTCAGCGAGTTTGTGCCGATGTTGGCCAGGTCGAAGCTGGTTTGCGACGGCGCAAACGGTCCTCCAACCGGCCCGCTGATAGTCATGCCTGTTGCGGGCGAGATGGCCAAATTATCCGGCAGCGCGAAAGACTCGCTGACCCCCGTGGTCGTGGTGCTCGCCGGAGATGTGGCAAAAAATCCCATGCCACGCTTGGCGAAGGCGTTCCAGAGTTCCCAGAAATTGGCCCCGCCATTGTTGATTTCATCTGCCTGAAGGATGGCATCTCGCGCCTGGAGAAAATTGGGATTGGGCGGCGCCAGGTTCATGCCGTCGGTGACCAATTGCAGGATCAATTGGTTGCCGTTGGTGAAGCCGTGCTTGGCTATCAAGTTGGCGCGCGCGTCCCACAGGGCCGAGCACCACACCTCGCCCTGGTTATGCACCGCCGAGGCGCCGCCGGCGCCCGCCACCGGACTGCGAGGCACCGATGGATGGGAACTGGCCTGCGTGGGGTCAATGTCCTTGAAGGTAAGGGGATTTTTGGTCAGGTCGGTGGAGTAGGGATAACGCCGAATGCCGAAATAATAATTCTGGTCAAAGGTCGGCGACAGCAGATAGGCCACGTAGCCCGCGAAAGCGTAGGCCGCGTTGGGATCGTCGCTGGCTTGACTCAAAAGCGCCAAGGCATAGAAATCCGACCAGCCTTCGCCCAGGCCGGTGCTTTGCAGGGCCGTCAGGCCCGCGCCGCCGCCCACACGCCGGTTGCTCAACCCATGCGCGTATTCGTGCAGCAACACCTCGGTGTCAAAGCCGCTGTCGCGCCGGGGATTGGGCCCGGTGAAAATGAACATCTGCAATCGCGGGGCGGACCCATCGGGCGGCGTCGCGAAATTAGCGTTGTTGAATCCGCCATTGTCCTGAGCATCGGCCACATCCGCGTCGTTGCCCAGGCCGCCCCGGCCAAAGTTGTCGGTCTGGAAACTGCCCGCAGCCTCGGTGAACCCCAGCTCGTATAATTTGTCGTGCATCCAGTTGCACCAGTAGAACAACTGGACCACCGAGGCGTCGGAATAGCTGCCAGGCGCCTGGGCCAGATCCACCGGAAAATCAAACACACGATTGGGCGATCCCTGCGGCCGCGGCAGGTCGGGCTGGTTGTCGGCGTTCTTGTCCAGATGCGCGGCGACGTTGTTGCCAAGGGTTTCATTGCCGCCGTCGTTGATCCAGCCGTTGGGCGAGGCGTTGGTGTTGAGCGCGCCTACCGTGATGAGCGGGCGCGAAACAATGGCCGGCTGGCCGCTGTTGGTCGTGGTGTGGCCCGGCGAGAACGGCGACGGGCTGTCACTGTCGAACACGCGGTAACTGGCCGTAGAGAGATAGGCGGTCAAGTTATGCCGCAGCCAGACCTGGCCGGTTTCCGAGTCCACCAGCAACCGGAACATTTCGGCGCGCGAGCCGCTGGTGAGCAGGATTTCCCAGCAGAGTTTCATTTGGTCGGGAGCCACCGGCAACCAAATCAGGCGCGCCTCGGTGTCTCCGGGGAGACTGGCGGATTTGAATTTTTGTTTTTTCTGGGGCCCGACGGCGTCGCCCGCCTGAGGGATGATTTCATTTTCTGACAACTCCTCCTCGACGCTTTCGGCGGCAACCTTTACCGCCTTGCGCGCGGAGAAGTGCGGAGCCGCTTGAACGACAGCGCGATTTTTCACGCCCCGGTCCGCGGCACGGGCCGCTTCGGGAAGCATCTGGCTGGAGAGATTGACCAGTTCGCCCTTGCCGGTTGTGTGGGCAATCAACAGGCCATCAAATACGGGGATGCCGTCCAGTTGCTGCTCCCAGACCACGGTTTTTAATTGGTTGTGAGTCGAAACAAACTCCCGCTTGATGACCGCCCCGGCCAGCACCTCGTCGCCGTGCCCGAACAATTCCCGGTGCTCCCTGAGGAAAGTCTTGGCCGCACGGTGCGGGTCGTTGGGGGCAATTCCCGCAGCCGCCTTGGCAGAAATGCCCCGCCCCTTGCCGCCTGGACCGGTAAGAAAGCCTTGCCCGGCGCGGACAAATTTTGCCGAGCCGGTGGTGGCATCAAAGTCCACTTTGGCCTTTGGCAATTTGGCTTTGATCTGCCCCACCGCAGCGTCTTTTTTGGCCCGAAGTTCCTTGTCCTGTTGGGCATGCGGCTGGCGCTTGTCAAAATTGGGAAGGTCGTGGCAATGGTCGGGCTGGCGGTAGCCGAAAGCCGCAGAAGCCAGGGCAAAAAAAAGCCCCAGCGCAAAACTATTCAGCGGCAGCCGTTTCATTAATCAATTTTCCCAGCTCTGGGCCGGAATTATAGGCGCATATCCCCATTGCAGCAACGGCGTTATTTCTCCTTCAACTCGACCTCACCGCGCCATCCCGGTCGTGCCGGCTGCGTCTTCAATTCTTCCAATTGCGCCAGATAAAATTTTGACGGGCCATCGTTCGGCTTGGCCTCCAGCACACACCGGAAGCCCTCCTCGGCCTTGGCGAAATCCCCGGCCTGGAAGCACTTCAACGCCTGCTCAAACCGCTCGCGCCAGGGCCTTGTCTCCTGCGCGGCTTCCCCCATGCCGATCAATTCATGCACTTCCACAGCCCTTTCAAAACCCTTGAGCACAAATTTGCCGCAGGAACGCGACACAAATCGCCCGTCCAGCCCCGGCTTGGTGTCGCCGGTGATTAAGACAGCCGTGCCGAGGTATTTGTTCAGCCCTTCCATGCGGGAGGCGAGGTTGATGTTTTCGCCAATGGCCGTGTAGTCGATGCGCGAGGCGCTGCCGAAGTTGCCGACGTTGGCGACGCCGGTGTGCAGCCCAACACGAGTCCGGAAGCTCCGCTCCTCGCCCTGCTTGGAATAAACAATCTTCTGCTGGCTCAACAGCAGCGCCGCTTCGCAGGCGCGCGCCTGGTGGTCGGCCTGATCCTCTGGCGCGTTCCAGAAGGCAAAAATGGCGTCGCCGATGTATTTGACCACCGTGCCGTCGGTTTTGAAAACGCAATCCGACACCGCGCTGTCAAAGTAACGATTCATGAGCCGTGCCAACTCGTCGGAATCCACGCCCTCGGACAGCGTGGTGAAGCTCTCGATGTCGCTGAACAGAATGGTGAGCATCTGCTTCTCGGCGCCCGGGCGGAGCAGTTCCCTGCGATTGACCAGTTGCTTGACGCGCTTGGGAGACAGATAGACCGAGAGCGACTGCTCGAGCAGCCGTTTTTCCACGTAATATTTGAAGGAATTATAAACCAGGGACCAGACCAGCGCCGCTGGGATCTGCGCCACGGCCACAATCATCCACGGGAACCAGTACCGGTGCGCCACAAACAGATAATAGCTGCCATAAGCCATGACGGTGATGCCCAGCAGCGCGAAGAAAAACGCCAGCAGCGGCCGGCAGGAAAGCAGACCCAGCCCAAACACGATGCCTGCGGCAAGGATGAGATTCATTTCCACGGACCGCGGCAGACGGTTTAGCCAGTCCTGCCTTGACAAGTTTAAAAACAGCGTGGCTTATATCTCCTCGCCTGACATGAATTTCCCGTCCGCGGTCTGCTCCGCGAACGGGGTCGGCGAGCCGTACTTGCGCTCGTTCCAATTCTTGGTGAACAGCCGGGCGCCCACGAAGACAACCTTGTCTTTGAACAACCCCTTGGTAATGGTGGGATCCTCCTCAATGACCTGATACAGGCTGACGCTGCGCAGCGTCTGT
>CALJZV010000219.1 GCA_937983475.1 uncultured Verrucomicrobiales bacterium | reverse complement strand
TGTTGGACGTGGCCGACCTGTTGAAGCAACCGGTGCGCGAACTGTCGCTGGGCGCCAGCCACATCAAGCAGCAGCCTCAGTTGCGGCTGAACGGCGCGGCAATATTCCAGCATGGTCCGCTGGACCAGGGCTGGTGGCCCGATGGCCTGCTGACGCCGCCTTCGGATGAGGCCATGATCTGGGAAATCCAGTGGCTCAAGAGCGCCGGATTCAACATGCTGCGCAAGCACATCAAGGTGGAGCCGGCCCGGTATTACTATCACTGCGACCGGCTGGGGATTCTTATCTGGCAGGACATGGTAAGCGGATTTACCCGCGGCTTGCGCAATCATCGCGAGGACGCCGGCGAGCCTGTCCGGCTTTCCACCAGCCGCGAGCAGCACGAACTGGAACTGCGCCGCATGATTGGCCGCCTTTACAACCATCCGAGCATCGTCATGTGGGTGGTCCACAACGAGGGCTGGGGCCAATACGAAAGCCCAGCCCTGTCGCGCTGGGTCAAGGCCATAGACCCGACCCGATGGGTCAACGGCGTGTCGGGCTGGCTCGACCAGAATGTCAGCGACATTTACGACATTCACACCTACCAGGAAGTGCCATTGACACCGGCCAACCAGGCCGACCGCGCGATTGTCATCGGCGAATACGGCGGCGTGGGCTGGCCGATCGAGGGGCATTTGTGGGATCCGGACAAGCGCAACTGGGGTTACCAGACCTATCACAACAAGGAGGAGTTTGACGCCGCGCTCCGAAAAAAAATCGAGGCCTTGATCCCGATGAAGCGGGAACACGGGCTGTCGGGGGCGGTGTACACCCAGACCACCGATGTCGAGGGAGAGGTAAACGGCTTCATGACCTACGACCGGAAGAAAATTAAAATCGCGCCCGACGCCCTGAAGACCATAAATCAAAAACTGGTTGAAACGAAATAACTCCCGTGATGCGTCTTGCCATTCTGCTCTGCCTTCTGGCGGCTGGCCTTGCCAACGCCGCCGGGCGCCCCAACATTCTGGTGATCCTGTCCGACGACATCGGGTTCTCGGACATTGGTTGTTTTGGCGGTGAGATTGAGACGCCCAACCTCGATGCGCTGGCGAAAAACGGTTTGCGCTTCACGCAGTTTTACAATGCCGCGCGCTGCTGCCCGACCCGCGCCTCCCTGCTGACCGGACTTTACCCCCACCAGGCGGGCGTCGGCCACATGATTCGCCCGGTGAACCAGCCGGGCTATCGCGGCGATCTGAGCCGGCAGGCGGTGACCCTGGCCGAGGTGTTGCGCACAGCCGGTTACCGCACCTACATGGCCGGCAAATGGCACGTGTCCAAGTCGCATGATCCCAGGGAGGGCATTGCCAACTGGCCGGTTCAGCGCGGATTCGAGCAGTTTTATGGGACAATTCGCGGCTTCGGCAGCTTCTACGACCCTGACACGCTCTGTCGCCAGAACACGTTCATCACGCCTGAAAACGATCCGGAATACAAACCGGCCCAATATTATTACACCGACGCAATCAGTGACTACGCGGTGAAGTTTTTGCAGGCAGACGCCGGCAAGAAGGAGCCGTTTTTTCTGTATGTCGCCTACACCGCCGCGCACTGGCCGTTGCACGCGCTGGAAAAGGACATCGCCAAATACAAAGGAAAGTTTGACGGCGGCTACGATGCCCTCCGGCGCGCGCGCGTTGAAAAAATGAAACAGTTGGGCCTGGTGAACCCGGAGTGGAGCATTACCCCCACCATCGGCAACTGGGACGCCGTTTCGAACAAGGCTTGGGAGGCGCGCTGCATGGAGGTCTATGCGGCAATGACCGACAGCATGGACCAGGGCATTGGGCGAATTGTGGCGCAGTTGAAGAAGGATGGGCGGCTCGACAACACGCTTATATTTTATTTGCAGGACAACGGGGCCTGCGCGGAGACGATGGGACGCCAGCTTCAAAAAAACCCACCGCCCGCCAATCTCAAGGCGATGGGGCCAAATGAACTTCAACGCAAATCCGGCCCACCAATGCAGACGCGCGACGGACGCTGGGTGAAAACCGGTCCCGCCGTGATGGCCGGACCGGCGGATTCCTATGTCGGCTACGGCGAAGCCTGGGCCAACGTGTCAAACACACCGTTTCGCGAATACAAACATTGGGTTCATGAAGGCGGCATCAGCACACCCCTGATTGTCCACTGGCCCAAGGGCATTCCCGGGTCGCGCGCTGGAAAACTGGAAACGCAGCCCGCCCACCTCATTGATATCATGGCGACCTGCTTGGACGTGTCCGGCGCGGAATACCCGAAGGAATTCAACGGTGAAACCATCAAGCCCGTGGAAGGCGTTTCGTTGAAACCGGCTTTTCAGGGAAAATCGCTGAGCCGCAAAAACCCGCTTTACTGGGAGCATGAAAGCAACCGCGCCATTCGCGATGGAAAATGGAAACTGGTCGCCATGGAAGACAGTCCCTGGGAACTTTACGACATGGAAAAAGATCGCACAGAAATGAACAATCTGGCCTCACAACATCCGGAAAAAGTGCGAGAGCTCTCGGCAGCCTGGGAGGCGTGGGCCAGGCGCGCCGATGTCCTTCCCTTGGGCGCCTGGAAACCGGTGGCAAAAACGAAAGGGAAATAAAATGACTTTTATGAGCTTGTTCCGCCATTACGCATGCGCACTGATGCTGGCCACTTCGCTTAGTTGCAACAACGCAGAGGGTGCTGCCCAGCGTCCCAACATTCTCATCATCATGTCCGATGACGTTGGATTCTCGGACATCGGATGTTACGGCGGAGAGATTCAAACGCCCAACCTGGATGCCTTGGCGACGAACGGCCTGCGCTTCACTCAGTTCTACAACACCAGCCGGTGTTGCCCGACGCGGGCCTCGCTGCTGACCGGGCTGTATCCCCACCAAACGGGCGTGGGCCACATGACCTGGGGAGACGCCGGACATGACGGATATCGCGGCAATTTGAACAACCGATGCGCGACCATCGCCGAGGTGTTGCGGCCTGCCGGATACCGTGCTTACATGAGCGGCAAGTGGCATCTTTCCCGGTTTGACAAGGCGGCCGATGACAAATCGCAATGGCCGGCGCAGCGTGGTTTCGAGAAGTTTTATGGCACCATCAAAGGCTCCGGCAGCTTTTATGATCCGGTGTCCCTTTGCCGTCAAAACACCTACATCACCCCGGAAAACGATCCGGATTACAAACCCGAAAACTTCTTCTACACCGATGCCATCACCGACAATGCCGTCCGCTTTCTCCGGCAACACGAACAGGACACTCCCGATAAACCGTTCTTCCTGTATGTCGCCTACACCGCAGCGCATTGGCCGATGCACGCGCTGCCCCGGGACATAGAAAAATATAAAGGCAAATACGACGGCGGCTACGGGCCGATCCGGGAGGCGCGCCTGAAACGGTTGAAGGAGTCGAAATTGTTGGACGCCTCCTGGCTGCCTGCCCCAATGACCGGTGACTGGAACGCGGAGACAAACAAGGCATGGGAAGCGCGCTGCATGGAGGTGTTCGCCGCAATGCTCGACAACATGGACCAGGGCATTGGTCGCATTATTGAAGAACTCAAGCGCGGCGGATGCTTCGACAATACCCTTATATTTTATTTGCAGGACAACGGCGGCTGCGCCGAGGAAAACGGCCGCGTTCCATCCCAAAAAACTCCTTCCGCCAACCTGAAACCCATGTCGCCCGACGAGCTGCAAACCCAAGGCCGCCCCCGCCAAACGCGCGACGGACGTCCTGTGCTGCAAGGCCCCAGGGTCATGCCGTGCCCAGACAACACGTTCATCGCCTACGGGCCTCATTGGGCCAATGTGTCGAACACGCCCTTCCGCGAATACAAGCACTGGGTCCACGAAGGCGGCATCAGCACGCCGCTCATCGTTCATTGGCCCAAGGGCATCGCCAAACATCGCTCTGGAAAACTGGAAACCCAGCCCGGTCATTTGATTGACATCATGGCCACCTGCGTGGACGTCGCCGGTGCCACCTACCCAAAGGAATTGCGCGGCGAACCCATCACGCCAATGGCAGGCGTGAGCCTTCGCCCCACTTTCACCGGGGTAAAATTAAACCCCGATCAGCCGCTCTATTCGGAGCATGAGAGCAACCGCGCCATCCGGGAAGGCGACTGGAAACTGGTCGCCAAGGAGAACATGCCGTGGGAGCTATACAACATGAAGTCAGACCGGACGGAAATGAACAATTTGGCC
>CALJZV010000218.1 GCA_937983475.1 uncultured Verrucomicrobiales bacterium | reverse complement strand
TTTTATTGGCAAACAGCTACTGCCGCTCGTATTCCCCCTTGTTGACGCGCTTAAGCACGGTGAAGCCGGCGGCCTTGGCGTCGGACACGGACATAGGCTTGAGTTTCATCGGGGAGCTGAACCCGGAAATGATTTTACGGACCGGCTTGCGGCAGGCGGGGCATTTGGTCAGCTCGGGCGCTGAGACGGGACGCCGCAAAGTGAACTTCCCGCCGCACGCCTTGCAGCCTCCTTCGCATAATTCATACTCGTAGTAGGGCATTGTCTGGCTCCAGATTGTTCTTCATTTAATCAAAAGAATTATGGCCCGGCTCGTCCGGGGCGGCAAGCATCTCGACCGGAACTTCAGTACGCCGATAATGAATCGCCAGGTAAATGAACAAGGCGTGCAGCCCCAGCAACGCCAGCGCCACCCATTGCTCAAACCGCACGCTGGAAAACACCTTGCCTAGGCCGCTGTCCCAGGGAAGCCCGGGCGCCGTGGAGAGAATCCAGATTGCGCCAATCGAGGGAAACAGCCACAACACCGACAACAGGGCGAAGAGCAGGGCGCGCCTTTGGCAGCGCGGGGAGGGCTTCGGCTCCAATGGAGATTGTTCCGGGCTGTTCATCTTTCGGCCAAATGTAGCAGGTCGGCACCGGATTAAAAATGCGCTTTTTGCCTTGCGACTGCGACGGCGGCTCTTAGGTTCAATGGATGGCAAAGCCCCCAAAGAAAAAGGCCATGATGCTCGGCGTCGGCCTCGACAACGACGGCCACAAACGCGTGACAACGGGGAAGAATTTCGCCCTGGTGGGCGGCTCCAAGGAAACCCACGAGGAAATGACCGAGAAAGTCATCAAGATCAACGAGAAGCTTTCCGCCAAGGGCAAGACGCTGGAACAGGTGAGCCGAGAGGAGTTTGACGACATGGCCCACTCGGTCGGGATGAAGCGGGACAACTCTCGCCAGAATTAAGCGTGGGGGCTATCTGTCATGAGCGACCCCAAGTATGAAAAGTTTGCCAACGTCCGAATGCCGCAGTGGTATCGGATTACGGCTTGGATCGCCCGCTCTGGCGGTTTCCTTATGCTTCTGGGATCGGCTTGGCAGATGATCCAGCAAGGAGCGTCGGGTTCGGCCTGGCCCTGGCCCATTGCCGGAGTTCTCACGGGAGTTCTGCTGTTAGTTCTGCCGAGTCTGCCGAAGGCCTACATCGAGCAGCGAAACCGTCTTCGTGGACTTCGTGACGGTTCATTCAAGGAGTTTTTGGAAAATGAGCAACGAAAGAAGAGAGAAGATTCAAATAGCTATGGCCGGAGTCAGTGAAGAGCGCGGAGTATTGGCTCTATGTGTTGTTGAAAAAGCCCCGCAACGCTTTGGCCAAGTGCAAGCCCGGCAGAGTTCCTTCGGAAAAGTTCCAAGAATCCCAAATTCCTTCGACGAAATGAAATGGGACTCGCAGAGCTCGTCCCTCCGAGACTCGTTCACGTGCTCTTGAATGGCCTCCCTGAAAAATCGGTCTGGTTATTTTCCCATGGATTCCGTTAAGGTTGGCCGGATTAGGGCCACGGCTCCAAAGAGTTTCTGAATGAGCCGCCGACTCCCGCTGAAATGAACCAACCTGGAAGACGCATCTTTATGGGAATTACCTTTGGCCTGATCGCCATCGTTGCGTGGGCTTTCGCCTCGCAGCCTGTTCACTCTCAACCGCAAAATAGTGCGGCCTGTGAACGAATTGAACAGGCGCCACAAATCCCTGGCCCGCCAGAAAATAACATCCGTCCCGAGCGCAATGCTGCCTTTCACTTGAACCCCGCCGCGATGCGCGCTCTGCTAGCGCGGGCTCCGAAGGAATCGCCGGCGGTTCGTCCGCAGGACGGCGCTGAGGTGTCGTTGCCGATGCCCGATGGAACCTTGGCGCGATTTCGGTGCGTGGAGTCGCCCATCATGGAGGAGGAACTGGCGGCGAAGTTTCCGGAAATTAAAACCTATCTTGGCCAGGGTTTGGACGATCCGGCGGCCACGGTGAGGTTTGATTTCACCCCGTCGGGTTTTCATGCCCAGATTTTGTCCCCGAAAGGCGCGGTTTACATTGATCCAGCTTCTCCGGATGACGCCCGGCTTCATGCCTCATATTTCAAGCGCGATTACCGCCGCAAGGCCGACGAGTTTCGCTGTTTCACACCCGCCGGCGTTGTGGATGTCGCCGCGCTTGCGGGCGGGGCGCAACGCTCGGGCGGCACGCTGCGCACCTATCGGCTGGCCTGTGCCACCACGGGCGAATACACCCAGTTTCACGGAGGCACCGTCAGCAGCGGTTTGTCCGCGGTCGTCACGGCGATCAACCGGATCAACGGCATTTACGAAGCGGAGCTGGCCGTTCGCCTGGTTCTGGTGGCCAATAACAACCTCATCATTTACACCAACCCCAACTCCGATCCCTACAGCAACGACAACGGGTCCACCATGCTGAACCAGAACCAGTCCAACCTGGACAGCGTCATCGGCAGCGCCAACTACGACATCGGGCATGTGTTCAGCACCGGCGGGGGCGGCATCGCCGGGCTGGGCGTGGTCTGTGTGGGAGGACAAAAGGCGCGTGGCGTGACCGGGCTGCCCAATCCCATAGGCGACCCTTTTTATGTAGATTTTGTGGCGCATGAAATCGGGCATCAATTCGGAGCCAACCACACATTCAACGGCATTAACGGCAATTGCTCCGGCGGCAACCGAAACGCCTCGACCGCCTACGAGCCGGGCAGCGGTTCCACCATCATGGCCTACGCGGGCATCTGCGGCGCGGACAACCTGCAATCCAACAGCGATCCTTATTTTCACTTCGCCAGCTTTGATGAAATCATCGCGTTCATCACCACCGGGTCCGGGAATAATTGCGCCGCGCTCAGCGCCACGGGCAATTCGGTTCCGACGGTCAGCGCGGGCGCCAACGTCACCATTCCTCGAAACACACCGTTTGTGTTGACGGCCACCGGCAGCGATCCGGACAGTGACCCGCTTACATTTTGCTGGGAGGAGCGGGATCTTGGCCCGGGGCAGGCGTTGAGCGATTCTGACAATGGCAGCAGCCCGTTATTCCGATCCTTCAACCCCAGCTCCAGCCCGTCACGAACTTTCCCGAAGCTCTCGGATATTCTGAACAATGTTTCCAATGCGTCGGAAAAGCTGCCGTCCACCGACCGCGTGATGAACTTTCGCGTCACGGCCCGCGACAACCGGGCCGGCGGCGGCGGCGTGAACACAGCCGACCGGCAGGTGACGGTGCATTCGGGCGCGGGACCGTTTGTGGTGACGGCGCCGGCTGCCGGAGTGCTTTGGTCCAACATTCAAACGGTGGCCTGGAACGTGGCGGGAACAGCCACCCTGCCGGTCAATGCCACGCAGGTAAACATTCTGCTCTCCGTGGATGGCGGACTGACCTTTCCCTTTGTCCTGGCGACCAACACCCCCAATGACGGCGCACAATCGGTGTTGCTGCCGAACGTCTCCACAGCGACCGCGCGGGTCAGAGTGGAGGCCGCCGGCAACATTTTCTTCGATATTTCGGACGGCAATTTTTCCCTCGCCACTTACACGCCCGTGCCGTTTGTGGTGGCGGATGGCGCGCTGGTTGCGTCCGAAGGATGTCTCCCGGCCAATGGGGCGGTGGACCCGGGTGAAACCGTTACCGTTCAATTTGCCTTAAGAAACATCGGCAGCGCGGACACCACCAACCTGACGGCGACGTTGCTTTCCGGAAACGGGGTGACGGCCCCCAGCGGACCGCAGACGTATGGCGTGCTTGCGGGCGGCGGAGCGGCGGTGTCGCGTCCGTTCACCTTCACGGCCAGCGGCGCGTGCGGCAGCCAGGTGTTGGCGCGATTGGAACTTCGGGACAACGGCACACTCTCTGGAATCGTCACCAATGTGCTGCAACTGGGCGCATCGGTTGCGGGCTTCACCTCGCACACCAACACCGCGCAAATCAAGGTTCCAGGCAGCGGAACTTTTGGCAATGCCTCGCCGTATCCCTCGACCATAGCCGTGTCGGGTCTGGCCGGAACGGTGCAAAAAGTGACGGTCAGTCTTTTGGGTATCACGCACACCGTTCCCGATGACATTGATGTGCTGCTGGTGGGGCCGGCCGGCCAATCGGTGCTTCTGATGTCCGACGCCGGAGGCGCAGGCAGCTTGAATAATGTCACCGTGACCCTGGATGATGATGCGCCCGGTTTTCTGCCGGACAACAGCACGATTGCCGCCGGTTCATACCAGCCCAGCGATTACGGCACGGGCGATTCATTCTCGTCGCCTGCTCCCGGCGGACCCTACGGTTCGCGACTGTCCGCGTTCTCCGGGACCAATCCCAATGGCAACTGGTCTTTGTTTGTGGTGGATGATGGCGCGGCGGACAAGGGCACCTTCTCAGGCTGGCAATTGAATTTCACGCTGGCGGTTCCGGCTTGTTGTGTCTCGACCAACACACCACCGGTGATTTCCTCCATTGGCAACCAAATCATCAACGAGGATGACGTGGCCGGGCCCATTGCCTTCACCATCGGCGATGCCGAAACCCCGGCAAGCAGCCTGGCGTTGTCGGCCGCTTCCTCAAATACCTCACTGGTGCCAGTGGGAAATATTGTTTTCGGCGGGGCCAACAGCAACCGGACGCTCACCGTTACGCCCTTGTCCGACCAGTCCGGCGCCACGACCATCCCGCTGTTTGTCCGTGCCGGTTCGGCGACCAACAGCACCCGTTTCCTTTTGACCGTGAATGCGGTGAATGATCCGCCGGTGCTCTCAAGCATCGCCAACCGCACAATCAACGAGGGCGTTTTGCTGTCCTTCACCAATCAGGCCACCGACGTGGACACGCCTGCCAGCCAATGGACCTTCACTCTCGACGCCGGCGCGCCCGCCGGGGCGGCCGTCAATCCCACCAACGGGGTGTTCAACTGGACGCCATCCGAGGAGCAGGGGCCGGGAATTTATTCCATCACCGTTCGGGTGAATGACAACGGCGCCCCGCCGCTCTCGGATGCGAAGACCTTTTCCGTCACGGTCAATGAAGTGAACCTCGCGCCGGTGCTTGCGGCGGTTTCCAATCAAATGGTCCATGCCGGTCGAACGGTGTTGTTGACCAACGCCGCCTCGGACGCCGATTTGCCCGCGAACCTGCTCACGTTTGATTTGGTCGGCGGCTTGCCGCCGGGTGCGACGCTGGGCGCGACCAATGGCGTTTTTTCATGGACCCCCGGAGACGCCGATGCGGGCACCACCAACGCTGTCTCCGTTCGCGTAACCGATGACGGTGTGCCGCCGTTGGAGGACACCACCAGCTTCAACATCATTGTCGTTGCCAGGCCGCTGCTGGCAGTGAGCGTAAACGGGGCGACGCTCACCTTGTCGTGGAACTCCGTTCCCGGCGAAACCTACCGGGTTCAGTTTATGACCAGCCTGAACGAGTTGAATTGGACCGATCTGACCACCGTGACAGGCAGTGGAGCCGTGGAAACCGTGAACGACTCGCTCGGCGGCGCGGAGAAGTATTACCGCATTCTTTTGCCGTGATTATCCGATCTAAAAAACGGGAGTTGAGGGCCAACAACAAAGACACAAAACCAGGCTGCGCTTTTATTTATTGAAAAGCACAGATCTTAAAACCCAACGGTCCGAAATATCATAGCCCCGGGAAGCGCTGCGCCGCCCGGAGCCACCATTCCCAAAAAATCCTCACTTAACCGGCTCTGCGGTGCGAGCGACAGTGTCCTTGCGGACGACCTTTGAGGGATTTTCAGCGGTTGCGCCCGTTTTCGAGGCAACGGCGGAAATCCGACAAACCGCTTACCTAGAGCGGCTTGCAACCAGTCCTCCCACGAAAACGACCTGATTTCGGTTTACAAAAAAAGCTTTTCCACATGGCGGACGAAGTTTTGGGTCACAAAATAAAGTTTTCCACATGGCGGACAAAGTTTTGGCTCCCAAAATAAAGTTTTCCACGTGGCGGACGAAGTTTTGGCTCTC
>CALJZV010000217.1 GCA_937983475.1 uncultured Verrucomicrobiales bacterium | reverse complement strand
GAAGCTGCTCATCCTCTCGCTGGTTATCAAGTATTTGGAGGAACGATTTGTCTTCGAAGACGGTTTCTTTGGCCGCTTTCGGAAAGATGCGACGAGATTTTTTGAAGTGCTCGCTGATGGTCCAGCACTGGTGAAGTTGTTGGGCCAGCTTGAAGCCCGCTTCAATGGCCATGTCTTCACCCTAACCGATGAAGAACAGCAGGTACTGGCTGATAGCAGCAAACTTGAGGAGTTTGCCGGTTTTGTAGAGGCACGCAGGGAACGCGACGGTCAACTGACGCTATGGCAACGCTATTCGTTTGCTGACCTGCCTGTGGAACTCATCAGTCACATTTACCACCTGTTCGTGAAGGACACGAGCGTTGCGGTGTATACTCCGCATTTCGTCGTCGGCATGATGCTCGGAGAAGTCTTGAGCTGGGATCGGCTTGATCGGTTGGAGAAAAATGACGAAGCGATTTTGGACGGAGCCTGCGGTTCCGGGGTATTTTTAGTCGAAGCCTACAAACGGCTCGTGCTGCACTGGCGGTACCGCCACAACTGGGACCATCCAAAAATAAAGGACCTGAAACAACTTCTCACCTCCCGGTTGCGTGGCGTGGATTTAGAACCGGGCGCGGTGGAGTTAACTGCATTCAGCCTGTGCCTTGCGCTTTGCGACGCTCTCCAACCAATGGAGATTCGCACCAGCGTAAAACTCTTCCCACCACTGAAAGATGTCACCATCCACGAGGGATGTTTTTTGACTTCCGCGAAAGGGGAATTATCAAAGGCAAGATCGGGGTCGTTACAGGCAATCCCCCATTCGCGTCCAAGCTCGGCACAGAGGGAGCGGAGAGGGCGTATGCTCGCTATCAGACGGAACACGGTGAACTGCCTGACAAACAAGTCGCTTATCTCTTTCTGCACGAGTCCATGGAGATGTTGGAACGTGGCGGGGTGCTTTCGATGCTCCAGCAATATAATTTTCTCTACAATCAATGGTCGATCGGTTTCCGCAGAAAGTTTATGGAGCGATGGGATGTTCGCGAAATCCTCGATTTCATCTCGGTGCGCGGACTTTTTCAGAAAGGCGGGGCAGATACAAAAGTCCTAGTTGTGGTTGCAGAAGCGAAACCACCCCTGGCCACCCGTAACATTCTCCACGCAACTTTTCGTCGCACTGGACGGGTTGATGCTGAACAAGGTTTTGACTTTGATTACTACGGCATGCACGGGCTGCTGCGTAAACAGGTTTTGAACAATGATCTCATATGGCGCACAAATTTGATCTGCGGTGGGCGCGTTTTGGCATTGGTGAATCGCCTGCGGAAATTTGAATCGCTGGGCCAGTATGCAAAGAAGCAAGGATGGGAGGACGGGGAAGGATTCATTTTTGGAAATGAATCGGATAGTCGTCCGGCGGATCACGTCATCGGAAAGCGTTTGCTTCCTGAAGAGGCTTTGACCGAAGCAGGAATTGACAAGAGTAGGCTAACAAAGGCACCGAAACGTGGTTACCAGTGGCCACGCAGAAAAGAGATTTACACCCCCCCCATATTGCTAATGCGGGAGAATATGGATCTTGATCACGATCTGTGGACAGAATCCTATCTAACGTACGCGTCACAAATTTTTGGTTTTGGATTGCCTGAAGAACATACAGATTTAGCTAAAACGCTCTCGAAACGGTTGAGGGAATCTAAACGAATTCTTCGAGCATTCGTAGCAGCGTCCAGCATGCGGCTTTTCTGCCAACGGAGCACAGCAATTTCCGGAGCTGATGTCCTTGGCCTTCCCTTGTTACCTCGCGACTTCACGTTACCCGCCCACGAATCCATTCTTGTGGAGGATATAGTTGATTATTATCGTGACCTCATCCGTCTTGGTGAAGATTCCGCCGCAATGAAGAAATCGGGACTTCCTGCACTGCCCGAATTCAACGACGTTTTCATCGACCGTATCAACGCCGTTTATAAAGAGAATAAACTCCGCGCCCTCACGCCACAAACCTGGCCTGGCATCGTTTGTCAGCCGTACATTTTCGGCAAAGGAGAAGCGAACTGGAGCGGTGCGGACGAACTGAAAGACAAACTCAACAAATTGCTGAAAGAACAGCGCGGAAACATCAATATCACCCGCATTGCTCGGCTCTACGATGGTGCGGGCATCTACTTACTCAAACCCAACCGGTTGCGCTACTGGCTGCGTTCAGTCGCGCTGCGGGATGCGGATGAAACGCTGGCAGATTTGGTCGAACAAGGTTTTTGAACATGTTGGCTGAAAATTCCCACAACGTTCAATCGGGTCGGCTTGCCAAGGAAGTTCATAAGCCAACTACACACAATCTTGAACTGATGGCTTTCATTGCCAGCGAACTTCCGCACTGGAGAGATCACCCGGACAGGCCGGACAAGGAAAACGAGACAGGCCTGACTGAATATCTGTGTGATTATCTCAACGGCGTGGCCAACGATTCAACGAGTTGGAGTCATGTGCAATTTCGCACCGAAACTGGAGACGAAGCGCAGGGCGGCAGAAAAATTGACCTTACCGTTAAGCCGCGTGGCTGCGCGCTTATCATCGAAGGGCGACGGCATAGCCAATTCCAAGCGCTTTTCCCCATCGAATGCAAACGCTTGCCCACGCCAAAAGGAAAAGACCGCGACGAGCGCGAATATGTTGTCACCAAGGAAGGCACAACCGGTGGCATGCAACGATTCAAGCTTGGTCACCACGGTTCAACGCATGGTTTTGCCGTGATTATTGGTTATGTGCAGGAGCAGGATTTTGCTCATTGGCTAAATGAAATCAACGGTTGGATTCGGAATTTGTCTAATGAAGCTGGTTCAGCATGGAGCGATTCGGATTTGTTGCAATCAGTCAGCGATGCTTCGACTGCTGACGTTTGCATGCTTCAATCGTGTCATGTAAGGCCATCAGGTTTATCGCCGTGTGACTTACGGCATTTGTGGGTGAAGATGCTTTGAGCTGTTACCCTCTTTTCAAGTTGTTACCCTCTTTCGCCATTTCGCACCGGGTCCACGGCCAAGATATTCGATGCGTCCGGCAGCTTTCAAATCGCGTAACAGAAGCCGGATCATGTCGCGGCTGACGCCGAGACAGGTGCGTTCCAGTTCGGCATACACGGAAGCGGGTCGTGTTTGCCCAAGCGCTGAGTGGAAGCACCCGCGGTCTGAACGGAATCTACTGTTGACGGTCCCCGGCCAATGGGGAACACAATCACTCGTCCTGTATGTTGCCCTTAGGCGTCCTGATTCCTACTCGCAATTCCATGGCGTATTTGCCGGACCATGTCCGCGCGCTGAACGCCTGGCTGCATCTGGCGCAGGAGGTCGTGGTGGTGGACAGCCATTCGACGGACGGAACTGTTGAATATCTCCGCGAACACCTCCGGCATCCATCTGTTCAATTCCTGCGGCATCCACCGGGGCTTTATGAATCGTGGAACTTCGGCATCCGGCGCCTGCATACCAAATATGCCTATTTTGCCACCGTGGGCGACTGCATGCTTAACGGCGGCATCCGGCATCTGGTGTCGGTGGCCGAGGATTTTGAATGCGACGTCGTCGTCAGCCCGCCGCAGTTGATGGACACCCAATCCAATCTGGTCAGCGAGCTTCGCTGGCCCATTCATCAATTGCTTCCCCTGTTGAAACTGAACTCGCCGCCCCTGCTGACCCGCTACGAGACGTTTTTTTACGCGACCATTTTCGCCCTTGGCCACGGCCTCAGCAGCATCCTGGGCAGTTCCGCCAGCAACCTTTATCGAACCGCAGTCTTGAAGTGCCTGCCATTTCCCACCGATTGCGGACCGCCTGGAGACACGGTTTGGGGCGTGGAAAATGCGCTGAACATCAAGCTGGCCCTCACGCCGATGGCCTGCTCGATGTTTTTATTTCACCCCAAGGAGGAGGATCCCGATGCTGTCCAGGCGCTGAAGCAGCGTGTCACGCAACGGCTGTTCCACAGCGCCGAGGAACTGCTCCGCCGCGAGTTCGGCATTGCGCAGGGCCGCGCATTGTTGTCAGGCGGCGCGCGCATGGTCGAGATTCTGGACGAGCTGCGCCAATTCGAACATTACCGAAACCTGCTTCGGGCTTACCGGCGCAACCCGATTCCCTGGTATCTGGACGCCCGAGCCTGGGATGCGCGAATCAAACGGGAAAAACATCGCAAGCGATTTGAAGAGTTGAGCCCGGTCGAGCCTTCTGAGGCTTGGGTTCAATTTCTGCAAACCAGCGACGCCGGCCAGCTCGCCTGGCCTGCTCTTTGAGCAAGCTGATGAATTCCAATCTTCAAAAAATCTGCCACCTCACATTTCACAAGTGCGGCAGCCAATGGGTGCGGGACGTGCTGACAGCCCCGGAAGTCGCCGGCGTCTCCGGGGTGCGCCTGGATGGCCGGTCGCCCAACATGGTGGTGGAAGCAGGTTGGCCCTCGCAGGAGCCTGGAACTTTTCTGGGCCCCATTTACAGCGCTGGCGCGCAAGACTGGAAGCAAAGGCCGCCCGACGATGCCAGGGCGGTTGTGGTGGTGCGCGATCCTCGTGACCGATTGATTTCATGGGTGTTTTCCGTCGCCCACAGCCACGTGGGGCAGCCTCTCCTTCGTGAGCCTTTGCTGGCGCTATCCAGGCGGAGCAAAATCATCGTCGGGATGTTTGAATTGGTCCGGGTTTCGGGCCGCATGCGTTCCTGGTTTGAAACGGCATTGCAGGCGGACGTTTTTCTTACGTCCTATGAGCGGCTGATTCAGGACGAACGCGGCGAGTTTCGCCGGATCGTTCAATTCCTGGGCTGGGAGATTCCCGAAACTCACCTGGACTCGGCCATCGCCAGGCTTTCATTTTCCCAGCGGAGCGGCAGGTTGCCGGGACAGGCCAACATCCACAGCCATTATCGCCGGGGTGTCTCCGGTGACTGGCGCAACTACTTCGACCGCTCGCTGGGCGCGCTGTTTGAAGAGCGCCTTCCGGGGCTGCTGACGACGATGGGCTATGAAGCTCGCCCGAATTGGCATGAATCGCTCCCGGAACGCCTGGCCGACGATGAGCCAGCCCAGGATGAGGCCGGGCAACGAATCCGCCTCCAGGAGTTGGAATCGGAAGTGGTCCTGTTGCGCGAGGAGCGCGATGAACTGCGGCGCAATTGCGCGCTGCTCCAGCAAATGATCGCCGCCGCGGCGGCCCCACCGACGTCCGTCTGAAATTGCCGGGTGTGATTATTTCCGGGTGATACGATTCGATTGCCACCTCTCCCCGGCCCTC
>CALJZV010000216.1 GCA_937983475.1 uncultured Verrucomicrobiales bacterium | reverse complement strand
CCGGGTTCACCAATGAAGTGGCGGTGAAGAGCTCGAGGTGGTATCCCGGAGCGCTGCACGGCGCGCCAACGGAAACCCCGCTGGCAACGACCAACCAGGTGGCGACAGTGTCTGAGGGCAACCTTGTGGCGCCCTTCGATGCATCACTCTTGGTGACGACCAACAAGGTGTTGACCGTGGCGCCCGTGGCCAACAACTTCAAGCCGGCCTTGGTGATCAAGTTCGGGCAGGTGAAGGGAACATTCACGCATCCGGATAACGCCAACGCGATCACCAAGTGGGCCGGTGTGCTGCTACAGGATCATGACAGCGGCGCTGGCTCCTTCATGGGGCCGAGCCTGAGCGGCGACATTCAGATCGCGCCGCCGACGCCCTGATGAGCCCGAGCTTATAGCGAATTAAAAACACAACCCCCTTCAGGTCCGCCTGAAGGGGGTTTTAGTTTATATGTGAATCCCAACACCCGAAGTGGATGTCATATGGACCGAAAGTTCCGTTCTCACAGGCGATCAAGTTTGCCATGATCTCTTGATGTGGATGGCCCGCATAAAAACCGCTTCATTTTGTTACAAGGATTGCGGTTGCCTGAGGTTCAACCTAGATTGAGTTTGCAGTTGAAAAACAAACACATCATTCACCTGTCACATCGGGATTCCAAAAGCGGCGTACGTTTTCGATCTCTATACGCATGGATTCTGCCCGGGTTCTGGATAATTCTGGTGGTTTGCACTCTGGGTCCAGATTATCAGCGTCCGACGGCGCAGGTGTCCGCCGGCTGGCGCTGGAAACCCGCCCAACCGTCGGATCATGTCCCGCGAGGCACATGGTGGCAGGTGTTTGAGGAGCCGACACTTAACAGGCTTCAGGAACAGGCTGCTGAGGCCAACCAGGATTTGAAGGCTGCATTTGCCCGGGTGGAGCAAGCGCGATCTACAGCGCGATTGCGGCGGGCCGATTTGTTTCCCACCTTGGACGCCAACCCCGAGTGGAACCGCTTCCGCTCGTCCGGCAATGCGCCCACGCCCATAGGCGTCACAGTGCCCAGTTTTCAAATTGACACATGGCGTGTGCCCTTCGACCTGAGCTATGAGGTGGATTTGTGGGGGAGGATTCGCAGGTCATTCGAGTCGGCCCGCAACCAGGCGCTTGGGGCGGTGGCAGCGCACCAAAGCGTGTTGCTCACATTGCAGGCGGACGTGGCCGCGCATTATTTTACCCTGCAAACCATCAAACAAGAGGAGGCCCTTTTGGGGGAGGCGATCCAAATTCGGCGGGAAGCGCTTTCCATTTTTGAGCAACGCGCCAAGGCGGGGTTGGGCAATGAATTTGAAGTGCAGCGGGCGCAAGTGGAGGTGGCCACCGCGGAGGCAGAACTGGGCGCTGTGGGGCGCCGTCAGGCAGAGGCGTTGCATGCGCTTGCGGTTCTGTGCGGACAATCGCCTCAGGGATTCGATTTGGAAATTTCGTTGCCTTCCGGCCGGCTGCCTCTCATTTCGGCGGATTTGCCCTCGACCCTGCTGGAGCGACGGCCCGATGTGGCGGAGGCGGAGCGCCACCTGGCCGCCCGCAATGCTGAGATTGGCGTGGCCAAAACCGCCTTTTTCCCCACGTTGCGCCTTACGGGCAATGGCGGTCTTCAGAGCGGTGACTTGGCCAATTTGTTTGAATGGGACAGCAGGACGTGGACTTTTGGTCCGAGCCTGGAGGTGCCTGTTTTTCAGGCTGGTCGCGGCAGGGCCAACCTGGATCGAGCCAGAGCGGCCTATGAGGAAGCGGTGGCCGTTTATCGCCAGCGCCTGCTGGTCGCGTTCCGCGAGGTGGATGACAGCCTCGCGGCGTTGCATTTTCTTGGCCAGCAGGCTGCGGCCCGGCAGGTGGCTGCAAATGCCGCCTCCAAGGCCGCCCGTCTTTCCATGAACCGCTACACGGCGGGCGCGGTCAATTTTCTTGAAGTCGTGGACTCGGAGCAGGCCCGGCTTCAAAGCGAGCTTTCGCGTGTCCGTGTCACCCATGAACAACTGCTGGCTACCGTGCGCCTGATCAAAGCTTTGGGCGGCGGCTGGGCGGAGAATTAACCGATGCATTCATACTCTCGAAAACCGTTTATTTTATCCAAGGCAATGTCCCGCTCCGGAGTGGTTATCGCGGCGGCCGCGCTGCTTTTAATTGGCTGCAAAAAAGAGGAGCCCAAGCCGCAGGAAGCGCCGCCGGTCGCGGTGGAAACCGAGCCGGCCAGCCGGTCGGAAATCATCGAAACCCTGGGCGCAGTGGGCTCTATTCAGCCGAATGAAACCGTCGATCTTCGTCCTGAAGCCGAGGGCGTTGTGAAGGCTTTTTATTTCGACGAGGGCCAGGTCGTCGAGGCCGGCCAGAAGCTGTTTGAACTGGACTCCGGCAAGGAGTCCGCCCAGCTCGCCAAAGCCCGCGCGGACGCCGAAATTGCGCGCATCACGCTGGAACGCAGCCAGACGCTGGCCGGGACCAAGGCCATTTCCCAGCAGGAGATTGACGATTGGAAAGCGCGACTGGCGGCCCGGGAGGCGGAGGTAACGCTTTACGAGGAGCGGCTTGATGACACCATCATCACGGCCCCGTTGCGCGGTGTGATGGGCGCCCGTCACGTCAGTGTCGGCCAGTATGTCACTCCCTCCACTGTGTTGGTCACGCTGGTGGACCTATCCGATGTCAAAGTGGTTTATGGCGTGCCGGAGCAGGAACTGGCCCGTTTACGCATCGGCCAGCCAGTGAACATTCGCGTGGCCGCATGGACCGAGCGCGAGTTTTCTGGAAAGGTGGATTTCATCGATCCGGTGGTCAATGAAACGACGCGCATGGCATCGGTGCGCGCGGTGGTGCCAAACAATGACGGCCGGCTCAAGGCTGGCATGTTTGCGCGCGTGGAAACCGTGGTGGATCGGCGGCCCTCGGCGATTGTGATTCCCGAGCGCGCCCTGCTCCCCTCGTTGCGCGGCTTTTCGGTCTATGTAGTCGAGGACAGCAAAGCCCTGTTGACGCCCGTGAAAATTGGCGCGCGGCAGCCAGGGCGAGTGGAAATTCTTCAAGGGCTCGAGCCCGGCCAGCAGATCGTGGTGGCAGGAACCCAGAAGCTCGTGGATGGCGCGAAGGTGGCGGCGGCGCCACACTCTCCGGCCAATGACAACCCGGCGGGAATCGGCGCGAACCTTTCAAAATAAGTTGAGCCATGTCGCTGCCTGAAATCTGCATCCGTCGGCCCGTCTTTGCGGTGATGCTCAATTTGCTCATCGTTCTCTTTGGCGTCGTCGGTTATTTGCGCCTGCCGGTGCGGGAGTTGCCCGACGTGGACCCGCCGATTGTCACGGTCACCACTCAGTATCGGGGGGCCAATGCCGAGGTCATCGAGGCTGAGGTCACCGAGCGCATCGAACAGGAAGTGAACACCATTCCCGGGATCAAGACGCTCACGTCCATTTCCCGCGACGAGGTCAGCATCGTCACCGTGCAGTTCGAGCTGGACCGCGACCAGGATGTGGCGGCGCAGGATGTGCGCGACCGCATTGCGCGCGCGCGCCAGCTCATGCCCGACGACATTGAGGAGCCGATTGTCGTCAAGCAGGACGTCAATGCCCAGGAAGTGATGTGGATTGCCCTTTACAGCGACCGCTACTCGACGCTGGAGTTGACGGAAATCGGCGAGCGCCAGTTTAAGGACCGGCTGCAAACCATTCCCGGCGTGGGCGGCGTCAATTTTGGCGGCGAGAAGCGGCAGGCCATTCGCTTGCGGCTGGATGCCGAGAAAATGGCCGCGCGGCGCGTGACGGCGGCGGACATTCTCCGCGTTATGCGCAATGAAAGCGTGGAGCTGCCCTCCGGCCGCCTGGAAAACCTCGACCGCGAAGTCACTGTCCGCACGCTGGGCAAGCTCTCCCGTCCGGAACAATTCGAGGAATTGGTGCTCCGTTACGAGGGCGGCGCGCCGGTCCGACTGAGGGACATTGCGCGGGCTGAAATCGGCGTCGAGGACGAGCGCACCGTGGCCCGCTACAACCGTCGCCCGGCTGTCGGGTTGGGCATCGTCAAACAGTCGGAAGCCAACGCGGTGGATGTGGCTGATCGGGTCAAGGATGAGGTGAGGCGGATACTGCCGTCGGTGCCGCCCGGCGTGAATGTCGAGATCGCCTACGATTCCTCGGTGTATGTCAAGCGCGCCATCGGCGAGGTGCAGGAAACCATCTTCATCGCCTTCGGCCTGGTGCTGGTGGTCATTTTCATATTTCTCCGAAACATCCGGTCCAGTTTTGTGCCGATGCTCGCGGTGCCGGTGTCGCTGGTCGGCACCTTCCTGCTGCTCTACGCGCTGGATTACAGCATCAACATCCTCACCCTGCTCGCCCTGGTGCTGACCGTCGGCGTGGTGGTGGACGATGCCATCGTGGTGCTGGAGAATATTTTCCGCCACGTCGAGGAGGGAATGCCGCCGATGGAGGCGGCGGTGAAAGGGATGAAGGAGATCACGATGCCGGTCATCGCGATCACGGTTTCGCTGGTGGCGGTGTTCCTGCCCATTGCCTTTCAGTCGGGGACCACGGGCATTTTGTTCCGGGAATTTGCCGTGGCCTCCGCCGGCGCGGTGGTGATATCGGCGTTTGTCGCCCTGACGCTTACCCCCACGCTGTGCGCGCGCATCTTGCGCAAACCCTCCAGCGAGCATGGCAGCGTTTACAATCGCCTGGAGCGGGTCTTCAACGGACTTGAGCAAACCTATTCACGCGGACTGGGCTGGGCATTGCGCCGCAAGCTGGTCGTCGTGTTCGTTGGGGTGGTCACGCTTGGGGTCACCTGGTTTTTTTTCAAGGGGCTGCCGCGCGAGTTTCTTCCCGATGACGACAAGGGATATGTGTTCGTCATCATATTCGGGCCGGAGGGAGCGACCAGCGAATACACCGACCGGTTCGTCAAGCAGGCCGAGCAGATTGCCAGCGAGTTTCCGGAATCCGAGGGGATGTTTTCCGCGGTGGCTCTGGCGCGCGGGGCGCCGGGCGAGTCGGACTTTGGCATTCTCTTTGTGCGCATGAAGGAGGGCGAGCGGCGCTCGACCCTGGAGATTGCCCGGCCCGGCGCGGCGGGCTCGATGTTCACACGGATGATTTCCGAAATCAAAGGCGTGCAGGCCATCGCGGTGTTGCCCAAGGCCGCGGGCATGTCCGCCGAGCAATACACGCTGGTGCTGCAAGGCCCGGACCTGGAGCGTTTGGAGGCCGTTGCCAAGGATGTTTCGGCGCAATTGGCCCAGGCAGGCTTTCTGGCCCAGCCCCGCCTCAACCTCAATTTCGAGCAGCCGCACCTGGCCATTGAAATTGACCGCGACCGCGCCGCTGCCATCGGCGTCAGCGTGCGTGACGCCTCCGAAGCATTGCAGTTGCTCTGGGGCGGACTCGACGTCGCGCGCTACAATCAGCGCGGCAAGGAATACGAGGTCATTGCCCAGTTGGAGCGCGAAGGGCGGCTGACGCCCGCGACGCTTCAGGACATTTATGTGCGGGCCGAGGGGGGCCAACTGGTGCCGCTGTCGGGCATTGTCATCCCTCGGCAACAAGGCTCGCCCAACGCCATCAACCGCTTTGGCCGCCAGCGCGCCGTCACCATTGCCGCCCAGCCTCAGGGCATTTCGTTGGGCGCGGCGGTTGAGCGTACGGAGGACATGCTGGCAAAAATTCTGCCGGCCGACATTTCCTACCGCTGGGACGGCGAGGCCAACGAAATCAAGGAAGGCTCGCGCGAATCGCTCTGGGTGCTGATCCTGGCGGTGCTGGTGGTTTACATGGTGCTGGCCGCGCAGTTTGAAAGCCTGCGGCATCCGTTTGTCATCATGCTCGCGTTGCCGCTGGCGTTGCTGGGCGCGTTTGGGGGGCTTTGGCTGCTTGGAAAGGTGAACCAGTTTGCGCTTATCAAATTTTACGCCCCGGTGGATCAGTTGCCCAAGCCCATCGCATGGCTGACCACGCATTTGCCTGAGATTCCCGCCATGACGCTGAATGTGTACAGCCTCATCGGCATTGTGCTGCTTCTCGGCTTGGCCACCAAGAACTCCATACTTCTGGTGGAGTTCGCCAACCAGCGGGTCAAAGCCGGCGCGGATCCCGCCTCCGCCATGCTCGACGCCGGGCGAGTGCGCCTGCGGCCCATTCTCATGACCGCGCTGACGGTCATCATCGGGATATTGCCTGTGGCGTTGGGACTGGCAGAGGCCACCATGAGCCGGCGTCCGCTCGGCGTGGCCGTGGTGTTTGGCATGATCACCTCCACGTTTCTGACGCTCTTTGTCGTGCCTGTGGTGTATGTGCTGGTCAGTCCGCGGCGCCGCGCTGACGCCAAGGGAAATTAAAAGGCTTTTGGCCTCGCTTGGGAAGGGATGCTCTGGCCTCTCAATCGCCCAGCAGCTTGCGTAACTGTTCGCGCGCGGCCTCCTCCCGGGAGCAGGTTTTGCCTCCGGCAAATTCCCTCCGCGCAAAATCAAAGTACTCGCAGAAATTGGCCAGATGCTTGTCGGCGACCGGGTCGGCGCGCCGGTCGCGGCATTGGTGCGCCACGCGCGGATCGTAACTGCCGCAATTGAGGCAGACTTTCAAATCCGCGCCGCACTGGTGGCAGGATTCGGTGCGGCCGGGCTGGCCTTTCAAGGTATATTCCCATCCGCATTTGTGGCAATGGCGGGTCAACGCGCTCATGGAATTTAATCTATGGGGTGAACGGCCATCAATCAATTGTTCGGTGAAGTGAAAGCGCGAATCTTCGGCCTGCCAGTGTCAACGGATTTATCTTCATGGAAATTGTTTTCCGCCTAGACCGTCGTGCGAAGTGATGTAGCATACAGGACAATGAGCCGAATATGAGTCATCAACCGAACATTTTGCCCGGTGAACGCTTCAATTTCACCGGCGAAGTGCACAGCTTGCTGGAACAGGTCGGCTCTGCGGACAAAACGGTTTCGCTCGCGTCAGTTTTCCCCCAGCTCTGGGAGATGACTTCCCTGGCCAGCCTGCAACAGTTTCTCCGCATTTACCGCAGCCAGGTTTTATTTCCATTGGAGTTGCCAGCCATTCACCGCGCGTTTGGCCACGCCTGCCGCCATGAGTGCCGCGAGTTGATTGCTCTCGACCAGGCACTTTCAAACGAAACCAAACTCCGCGACTTGGCCGCGGCCAGTCAGTCCGTCGGCGCGCTTCACTTGAGGCACCTGCGCCCGTTGCGCGACCATCGCCTTGTGCAGCGGTACATCCAGGCCATTGATGACGGTCAGGCGCTGGGGTGGCATACGTTGGTCTACGGGGTGACGCTCGCGGTTTATTCCATTCCTGCTCGACAGGGCCTGATTGCATACGCCACGCAGACGTTTGGCGGGTTTGTTGAGGCTGCAGCGTGCCGGTTGCATCTGCTCCCGGAGGACTGCGATGCGATTGTCGCGGAGGAGCTGGCGGATCTGCCGTCCCGTGTTGAGGAACTGCTCGCTCCTTTCGTGGTTTAAATGGAATTGGCTCAGCCAGCCGCCGCCAACACCCGTGCCCTTCTCATCGCCGCCACGGTGAAAATCTGCGGGTAAAGTTTTTCAAAATACCAGAGCCGCGCAAAATAGAGGCCAATGGGCGCAGGCGGCATCCATTCTCCTGATTCCACCTTGGACGACAGCCAGCGCGCCCCATTTGCCACTGCGGTTTCATTTTCTTTGCATTGGGGCTTCTGGCTTGTTGCCAACGCCGCCAGCGCCTCCACGGCCAGAGCGGTTTCCTCGGTGGTCGAAGCACACCGCGCTTCCCCGCCCCAGCCGCCGTCGGACTTCTGCGCTGCGCGAATCCATTGCGACGCACGGCAGGCCATGAACCGCGCCGCTTCATTTTCTTGAAACGCCGAGAGCGCCATCAGCACGCGCGACGTGCCGTAAAGCGGGTTCTCCTCGTTCTCGGCGAACTGGTTGCCGAACCAGAGCGGCACCCACGCGCCATCGGCCCGTTGGTTGGCTTTGAGATAATTAATAGCCCGCTTCATGGCGCGGCGGCAGCGCTGTTGCAGCCCCTGGTCAAATGAACTGTGCCACGCGTTCCAGGCCCGGAGCGCGTGCGCGGTCAGGTCCGGCGCGCTCCGGTCAAACGGCAGCGCGCCCCAGCTGAGGCAAAAGCTCGGCATGCCGCCGGCTCAATGCTGCAGATTCGGCAGGCATTCTGGTCCTCGCAGCGCTACCCCCATGTCCTCTGGAGATGGGGCGTTTCCCGAAAGTGTTCGCAGCGCCAACAGCGCCCCCGCCGTGTCGTCGGCGTCAGGCACGCCGCCGGGCAAATCGGTCCATGCCCAACCGCCGGGCGCGGCCAGCGTGTAGGCGTGCGTGGTGCGGTACTGCTGGCCAAGCAACCATGATCTCAGCGTTTTATTTTCCTCGGGCTGAAAGGCGTCCGGCCCCAGCGCGTTGACCGACAGGGTGGTGACCCAGGTGGCGAGATTGGTGTCAATGGGCCAGCTTCCGTCATTTTTCTGTGAGGCAATTAAAAACGCCAGCGCCCGCGTTGTCACCGGATGGCTGACCAAGCCAATGGACGCCAGGCTCATGGCGACAAAACTGGTCAGGGGCGTGGCTTCCAGAAAACCCCCATTGTGCGGTTGAATGTCCTCGAGCACCCGCAGGGTTCGTTTCCGCAACGCCGTTCGCATCATCCGGGCCAGCGGGTTGGCCGATGGCAAATGAATATGCCGGGCCTGCCCAATGGCGATGAGAGCGGGCAAGGCGTAGCTGACGACCGGCAGGCGCAGCGTGGCAAACCAGCGCCGTGGAAACGCGGCCAGCTCAAAGGGCAATTGCAGGACCGGCCTCCAGGCTTCTGGGCC
>CALJZV010000215.1 GCA_937983475.1 uncultured Verrucomicrobiales bacterium | reverse complement strand
CCGACCCCCATCCACCGTCGCAATTGCGTGTCCTGTTGCATCTCATGGTGTCTTGTGGGTTGAAGGATTGGGTTTGCCGTCGCGCGGCTTAAATACGGGCATCACTTTGGGATACTGCGGCGCATGGGGATCGTGGCAGTCCACGCAGTTGTTGCGATGGCGCGGGCCGCGCGTCAGGTCCCAGTGGCCGGTCATGCCTCCGTGCGCTCCGTTCCGGTAATCCCGCGCCTGCGGCCCGTGGCACTGCCCGCACAACTGCATCACCTCCGTAAACTCCAGCGCCGTGCCGTCCGCCAGGCGGAGCGTGTCGTAATTGCCCGAGTTGTGGCAACTCACGCAGCTCAGGTCGCCGTGCTTGTAACTCAAGCCTTGATGAAAGGTCGTCAGCTCCGCGCCCGAGCGCAGGTTCGTGTTGGGTGTCGTTGTCGCATGGCAGGTGGAACAGTTCACCGCAACCGGATGCCCCGCGAAATCCGTCCCGCCCGTCAGCACCTTCGGGGCGCTCTCGGGCTTGCGGACATGCACCGGCCAGTTTGTCGGAGGCGGCTTTGGAACCAGCGCGGCGTTCTTCGAATCGGGGCCGCCGCCGCGAGAGGCGACGATGGCCGCGCCCGAGCCCACAGCCAGCGCGAAGGCGCTTCCAAGGGCGATTTTTACGAATGTGCTCCGCGCGGTGCTCAAGCTTTCCTTCCGGGAAAATGATCCAATGTTCATAGAAAGTTAACCGCGCTGGTTACCGGGCCGCCACACGTCCCTTGCAAACTACTTTGCATTTCTTGCCGCCGGTTGCTTCGGGGGCGGCAATAAAAGAGAAGCTCCTGACAATCGAGGTTGAGCAGGCCGTCGCGCAGCAGAGCATGCTGTCTTCAGATTGGAATTTTATGCCGGTCAGCGGACTGCTCATCACACTCAGCCAGGAACCCGAGGCGAGGGACTCGGCTTTGGTGGACTTGCGGAGCCGCCCGGAATTGACTGTCGGCGAACCGTCCTGCTGCTGGCTTCCGGTGGCTACCGAAACGCCTGACGTCAAATCCGGCCGAGACCTCCATGAATGGCTGGAGCAGCTTTGGGGTGTCGAGTTTGTGGATGTGATTTACGTATGTTTCGACGACTCGAATGATCCCTTCTGCCCGCCGGACTCCGGCACGCCGTGCGAATTGAAGCGTTCAGAAAATAAAACCGCGCTTCAGCCATGACTATGCAACGCAGAGAATTCATCAAACTGTCGGCCTTGGCGGCAGCCACCACCGCCGCGCAGCTTCGGGCCGGTGCCGCCCCGCAGTCATCCGCGACCCCTCATGCCACCCCGGGCATCGCCTGGAACAAGGCGCCCTGCCGGTTCTGCGGCACGGGCTGCCATGTGCAGGTGGGCGTCAAGGACGGCAGGGTGGTGGCCGTCCAGGGAGACACGCTGGCCGAGGTCAACAAGGGGCTGCTCTGCGTCAAGGGCTACCACGTCGGCGGCATTCTGTACGGCAAAGACCGGCTGACGCAGCCGCTGCTGCGGAAAAATGGAAAGCTCGAACCCATCTCTTGGGACGAGGCCATAGGCATCATTGCAAAACGGATTTTCGACAACCCCAAGGGCTTTGCCATTTACGGCAGCGGTCAATGGACCATTCCCGAGGGCTTCGCCGCGCAGAAGCTCATGAAGGCCGGCCTGGGCAACAACCACATCGACCCCAACGCGCGCCTCTGCATGGCGAGCGCGGTCACC
>CALJZV010000214.1 GCA_937983475.1 uncultured Verrucomicrobiales bacterium | reverse complement strand
GCCTTGGAAAATCAGATCCCGGCTGTTGCATTGGGGCATCACGCCGACGATCAGGTGGAGCTTTTTCTTTTGCGATTGATGCGCGGCGCGGGCGCTGAGGGGCTGGCCGGCATGAAGTGGCGCGCGCCCTCGCCCGCCGACAGCCGCGTGACGCTGATCCGTCCCCTGCTAGGCCAAACTCGCGAGGTCATCCGTTTATTTGCTGTAGAGCACAAGATTTCTTGGCGGGAGGACGCTTCCAACGCGTTGCTCGACATGCAGCGCAACCGGGTCCGGCAGGAGCTAATTCCCTTGCTGAAGAAAAATTATAACCCGGCCATTGAACGGGCAATTCTGAGGGCCATGGACATTCTCAGCGCGGAGGCGGACGTCGTCACCGAGGCCGCAGAGAAGTGGCTCAATCGTCCCAGTGACTTTGATCGGCTTCCGGTGGCCGTCCAACGCCGTTGCCTGCAACTTCAACTGCGAAAACTGGGGGTTCCAGCGGACTTTGACCTTGTGGAGAAACTGCGGGCGGAAGCGGGTGTTGGCGTCAGTTTTGCTCCCGGAAAAACCGTGGTTCGCGATGGTTCCGGACAGGTGGCCACGCGCCAGGCCGAGGCGGTTTCATTTGCCCGGCACCGCCAGTGGGTGGCCCTGTCCCAATCTTCAGAGACGCAATTTGCGTCGCTGTTGATTTCCTGGAAAATCCGGCCGCGCCGCACGGGTTCATTTTCTGAAAAGCCGCGGATGGAGCGGTTCGACGCGGACAAGGTGGGGGACAGCATTGTGCTGCGGCATTGGCAACCGGGAGACCGGTTTCAGCCCATTGGCATGACCAAGCCGGTGAAACTACAGGATTGGTTTGTCAATTTGAAGATTCCGCGCGATCAGCGGCGGCGGTTGGTGGTGGCCGCGACGAGCGACGGTGACATTTTCTGGGTCGAGGGATTGCGGATTTCGGAATTGTTCAAGGTGAGCGAAGAAACCCGGCGCGTGCTGTCTCTGGAATGGCGAAAGGTTGCGGCTGAAGGCGGGTTATAATTTTCCAGAAGAAGAGCCGGGCGTTTCCCGTCGCAAACTTGTGCGACAGGAAAGCCGGGCTGTGAGAAACGAATTCATCGAGGTTGAAGAGCCTCGCCGGGGTCGGCTGTGTCGCCCTGGGGTTTCTGGAACACAAAGCCGCGCATGTATTCGAGGTTTTTCCTTTCCGCAATGGCGTCCGAGAAGGCTTGGCGCGCCTCTTCGACATTCTTTTTGCCGGAGGCAATTTCGGCGGCAAGGTTCAGGGCCAGGAAATTGGCGTCCTCCATGTGGCAGCGCGCGGCGAGTTCACCCTTGGTGCGGTCCACGATGACGCTGCCGTCAAACTGCGCCAGTTCGTCGAACTTTTCCGGCGGAACTTTGTAATTGATCACCTGCTTGAGGTAATCCTTATGGGGCTTGGGAAACGAATGGGGAATCTCCTCGTTGACGATTTCCGTGCGTTTCCATGGGCCGTTGTCGTGCCAGATGAGGCGGTTGTCGGTCATCTCCTGGGGTTGGCCGTATTTTTGGATGAGTTTGCGCGCGGTTTCCTGTGGGCCTTGTTTCCACTTGGCGATAATTTCCTCAGCAGAGGGCCTTGCTGCGCCGGCGCGGGCCTCCTCGGGTGTCAGGATGCGCTGAACCTCCTCCTGTTGTTTTTGCTGTTCCTGTTGTTGCTCGAACTGTGGTTGTTCGATTTGGATTTGCGGCTGGATTTGCGGCAATTGAGGTTGTTGTCCCTCCTGGCCTGGCTGGTTTTGGGCCAGCAAGGCGCCCGTTGCCGTAAGTGTGGCGGCCGTCACCGCCAGCAAACCCTTGACGGTTGCTCTCGTTTTCATAGTTGCTCCTTTTTTTGTATTGGGATGCGGCCGGAAGGCCTCACCATTTGACCCGTCAAGTTATTGTAGAAGCGTGTTGCCTCAATGCGGGGAAGCCCTGATTGACTCCCGGTGAAAATGGCGTGGACTCCGGTGAAACATAAACCGCTGCGGACAGTGTGTGACCGGACAAAAAAAGCGCCGCAGGAGCGGCGCTTTCGTGTCAATAAAGTTGACCAATTGAGATGGCTTAAATCAGCTCTTCGGCCTCGAGGAATCCTTGCAGATTGCGCAGCCGGGTGGGGTGGCGCAGCTTGCGCAGGGCTTTGGCCTCAATCTGCCGAATGCGTTCGCGGGTGACTTGGTACATCTGGCCGATTTCCTCAAGGGTATGCTCGTTGCCGTCAGCAAGGCCGAAGCGCATTTCCACGACGCGCCGCTCGCGTTCGGTCAGCGTGCCAAGCACATCGGTTAATTTTTCCTTAAGCAAATAAAAGGCTGTGGTGTCCGCGGGGCTGACCACCGACTTGTCCTCAATCAGGTCGCCAAAGGAGGCTTCGCCGTCGTCGCCGATGGGTGCCTGCAGGGAGACGGGTTGCTGGGCCATGCGTTGCAGGGCCATAATGCGGGAAACGGGCATGTCCAGTTCGCCGGCCAGTTCCTCCGGGGTTGCCTCGCGGCCGAATTCCTGAAGGAGTTTTTTCTCTGTGCGCCAGAGTTTATTGAGCACCTCGATCATGTGAACCGGGATGCGGATGGTGCGAGCCTGGTCGGCAATGGACCGGGTTATGGCTTGCCGAATCCACCAGATGGCGTAGGTGGAAAACTTGTAGCCGCGGCGCCAGTCAAATTTTTCGATGGCCTTCATCAGGCCGATATTGCCCTCCTGGATGAGGTCGAGAATGGATTGGCCGCGGTTGAGGTATTTTTTGGCGATGGAAACGACCAGTCGCAGGTTGGCCTCGGCCATGTGGGTGCGGGCGCGATGGCCTTCCTCCTCGGCACGCCGAAGCTGGGCAAACGCGTCGAGAAATTCCTGCCTGGACATGCGGACGAGCAGTTCCATGTCGCGGATTTTTTTTTCTTCAGCCGTGATGAGGGCCTGCTGCTGCGTGGACTTGCGCTGCTGCCGGTAAGTGTTGATGCGCTCTTCGCTCAGGTGGATGGCCTCGTGGATATTGGCACCAACCTGGATCATTTCGTCCAGAACCCGGCGATGATAGGCAAAATCGGGAAAAATCTGGGCGAGTTTGCCGCGGAGCTTGATGAAATTGGCCTGGAGTTTGGGCGCGTTGGCCTTTGAGGCCTTGCGCAGTTCGGCATATTTTTTGTCCAGTTCCTCATCGAGCTTGGTCAGCTTGCCGACAAAGCGGTGCATGTCCTTGAGATGCTGCTCCCGGCTGCCGATTTTGCTGTCGGCCACCACACGGTCGAAACGTTCCTGGGGTGGATCGGAAAGAAGTTTCTCTGCGATGGCAATGTGTTCCTTGACCGTAAAGCCGAAGCTGTAAAGCAGGCGAATGACCTCCCCTTCGGCCTTTTCAATGCGTTGGCAGACCTCGACTTCCTGTTCGCGAGTCAAAAGCGGGGTTTTGCCCATTTGGCTCATGTACATCTGAACCGGGTCATCGAGGAAATCCAAGCGGCTGGTTTCCTCTTCTTCCTCCTCGTCGGCGCGCTGGGCGGGAGTGGCGCGGGGTTGAGGGGCCTGATCGACTATTTCAGCGCCCAGTTCGCGCAGTTTGGTGTAAAGCTCGTCGAGTTCCTCAGCCGTGATGCTTTCATCGGGCAGGGCGTTGTTGACGTCGTCGTAGGTCAGGAACCCTTGCTTGCGAGCCAAGTCCAACAAGCCTTGGAATTTATTGGCTGGCTCCTGGTCCGGGCCGTTCTGTCGAGATGTTGGTGAAGCAATTGGGGGGACAACTGCAAGTTGGGGAATTGACGCCTTGGCTTTTTGAGGGGCGTCTTTGGCCGCATTTAAGCGGGTCATTGGTTTTCGAGTTTTTCGTTAGAGCATATCCAGCACACGGACTTCATGATTGCGGACAGGGCAGTTGTTCGGGAGTCCGTTTCTCCCGAGCCGCCTGGGTTGTCTTTGAGTTCTCGGTTGCTCCTTTTAAGCAAGAAGACCGCAAACAATCAGAAGACCGTCGCGGCAGCAAAATACACCATCCTGGAATTTCAGCAAATTCCTCGATAGTGCTTGCCTCGCAAGACCTGATTGTTACAGTCCTGCGCATCATTAACCACCGCGCGGGTGGTTTTTTATTTTCCAGAACGAAAAAATACAACTGTGAAAATTTTTAGTGGCAATTCCAACCTACCGCTCGCCAAGTCCATCGCGGAATCCATTGGCATTGAATTGGGCCGATGCACCGTGTCGGCTTTCCCAGATGGCGAGACCTTTGTGAAGATTGAGGAGAATGTTCGGGGCGAGGACGTTTACATTGTCCAATCCTCATCGCCGCCGACCAATCACAACCTCATGGAGCTGTTCATTATGATGGACGCCCTGCGACGGGCCAGTGCCCAGCGGATCACTGCAGTATTGCCGTTTTACGGATATGCCCGTCAGGATCGGAAGGATCAGCCGCGCGTTCCGATCACCTCGAAATTGGTGGCCAACCTCTTGGTGGCTGCGGGCGCCAATCGCATTTTGACCATGGATTTGCACGCTCAGCAGATTCAGGGCTTTTTCGACATTCCCGTGGATCACCTGTATGCCGCGCCGGTTATGTATGATTACCTGAAGAAGAAAAAATTAAGTGACCTTGTTGTGGTGAGCCCGGACGTGGGCGGGCTTAAAATGGCGCACGCCTACTCGCAGGTCATGGATGCGGGGTTGGCCATTGTGGCCAAGCGCCGGAAGAGCGCCACTGAAATTGAGGCCATGGCCGTCATCGGGGACATTCGGGGTAAAAATGTGCTCATGGTGGACGACTTGACCGAAACCGCCGGTACCCTGACCACCGCAGCCTCACTCTTGAAGAAAAAAGGCGCCAAGAAAATTTACGCCTGCGTTTCGCACGCTATTCTGAACGATTTGGGTATTCAACGACTGCGAAAATCAAATATTGACGAATTAATCACAACTGATACCGTCCTGCGCCCCGATATTGACGGCGTGCGCATCACCACGTTGTCGGTGGCGGGATTGTTGGGCGAAGCAATCAAGCGGATTAACAGTAATTCCTCGGTCACTTCGCTGTTTGAATTTAAGGGCGGCCGGACCAGTTAACTGGCCGGTCGAAGTAAAAATTTAATATGAAATCAGTATCATTGACCGCTTTTCCCCGCAGCGTTCTCAAGCGCAGCGGCGTCAAAAAACTCCGCGCCCAAGGCCGGGTTCCCGCCGTAATTTACGGGCGCCAGGTTCAACCGGAAAACCTTGAAATCAATCTCAAGGACATAGAGGAGCTTATCCACCATTCTGTTTCCGAGAATGTTTTGCTCGATCTTGTGGTGAACGGCAATACGCGACTGGCTTTGATTCAGGAGGTTCAGCATCACCCGCTGACTGGCAAGATCCTTCATATGGATCTTCACGCGGTTGCCGAGGGAGACAAGGTGACACTGATGATCCCCGTGGAACCGGTCGGTGAGGCCGCAGGGGTAAAGACTGGCGGCGGCGTCTTGGAGCGTGTTCTCTTCAAGATCAAGGTTCGTGCAACCCCGAAAGATTTACCCGAGGTGATTCATGTGGATGTTTCTGCGCTGGAAATTGGCCAGATCATTCACCTTGGCGACATTGCCATACCTAGCGGAGTGGAAGTTATTGGGAAAAAAGACATTCCGGTCTTCACTGTGGCGGCACCGGTGGCCGAAGCGCCCGCAGCCGAGGCACCCGCAGCCGCTCCGGCTGGTGAGGTTGAAATGATCAAAGAGAAGAAGGAAGAGGCGGGCAAGGCTGACGAAAAGAAGGCTGAGAAGAAGAAATAGCACTTCGGGCAGGTGGTTCGGCAGCGTTCCTGTTCCTAGATTTGCCCGTGCGTGGAGAATATCTATCTCATTGTCGGTTTGGGGAATCCGGGCAGAGAATATGCCCGGACGCGACATAATGCCGGTTTCCTGCTGGCCGAAAGATTGGCCAGACGCTGGCAAGCGACATGGGAAGATGCAAGCAAGTTTCGGGCGCGAGTTGCCTTGATGAAACGCAAAGGTCAACGGTTGGTGATGTGCCAGCCTCAGACCTATATGAATGCCAGTGGAGAGGCAGTTGGATTGGTCGCCGGCTTTTACAAAGTGCCGGCGAGCCGGGTGATGGTGCTGGTGGATGACGCTGATTTGCCTTTGGGCGAAATTCGGATGCGTTCCAAAGGCAGCAGTGGCGGACATCATGGCTTGGATTCGGTGTCCGAGCACTTGATTTCCGGGGATTATCCCCGGTTGCGCATCGGAATCGGTCGTCGAGAACGCAATGTCCGGCAGATTACAGATTATGTCTTGGGCCGCTTTTCGCAGGACGAAGAGGCGTTATTGGAGATAATTTTGGAACGGGCGTCTGACCAGGTCGAATGCTGGTTGGACGAGGGGATTGAAAAAGCAATGAACCGTTTTAACGGGGCGGTTGTAGCCGCTCCATAGTCAATGCGATGAAAAAATACGAAGGTCTGTTCATACTGGACACCGCTGGTAAAGAAGAAGGCATCAAGGATGCCATCGACAAAATATCAGGCGAAATCAATTCGGCTGGTGGCAAGGTGGAAACCGTGCAAAAAATGGACAAGCGTCCGTTTTCCCGAGTTGCTGACAAAAAACATCAATCGGGCTTTTACGTGAATGTCATCTTCGAGAGCAATCCGGACGCCATTGCTCAACTGCGCAGCCGGTTTGCGCTTAACGAGGACGTGTTTCGAGTTATTTTCACTGCCGCTTCGGGGACCAGCCAAGCCGCATCTGCTTAACTGCTCTTGGGAGAATCATGGCCAATTTTAACAAAGTGATCCTGGCGGGTAATTTGACTCGAGATCCGGAGTTGCGCTACACCCCAAAAGGTGTCGCCATCGCCAAAATTGGCTTGGCCATCAACCGCACTTGGCGGACCGAAACGGGAGAGCAAAAGGAAGAGGTGACCTTTGTGGACGTGGACGCTTTTGGGCGCCAAGCCGAAACGATCGGTCAGTATTTAAAAAAAGGCCGTCCGATTCTGATTGAAGGCCGCCTTCGTTTGGAGACATGGGATGACAAACAAACAGGCCAGAAGCGCAGCCGCTTGGGTGTGGTGATGGAGTCATTTCAATTCATGGACTCTGGCCGAGGCGGTGACGGTGCAGGAGACGCTCCTCGAGCCGCTCGTCCGGTCGCTGCCGCCAAGCCGGTTGCTTCCCCGGAGGATCCTGATATGCCTCCCGCCGAGGAGGATGACGTTCCATTTTAATTTTAATTACTAATTCAATCTCAATTTTATGGCAAAAACAGAAGTCATTCTCACCCATAACATCGTCGGCTTGGGCGCTGAATCCGATCAGGTCAAAGTGGCTGCGGGTTACGCTCGCAATTATCTTTTGCCCCAAGGTCTGGCTATTCCCCTGACCCAGGCCAACAAGCGCCGCATTGAAGCGCTCCGCCAGCGCCGCGCCGAGCGCGAGGCCCATGAATTGAATACTATGACCGAACTGGCAAAGAGCGTTTCCAAGCTTCTATGCGTGGTCACAGTCAAGACGGGAGAGGACGGCAAGATGTTTGGATCGGTGACTGCCGGAACCATCGCCGACCAATTGAAGAACCAATTCGATATTTCGTTGGACAAAAAGAAAATTCACCTTCCCGAGCCAATTAAAACGCTGGGTGAACACGAGGTGGAATTGCGCCTTCATACGGATGTTTCGGCAATGTTGAAGGTGCGGGTGGAAAGCAGCACCCCGATTCCTGCGGTGCCAGTCGCGCAATCGGAGGAGGCTGCTCAGCCTGCGAAAAAGGGGCGCGCAGACAAAGCTGAAAAGGGTGAAAAGGCCGAACGCAGGCCCAAAGCGGCCAAAGCCTGATTTACACGAAGAATCATTTTTTAGGGCAGGCGTTTGCCTGCCCTTTTTATTTATCCTCAGGCCGAGGGAAGCTTTGCAAAAGCAGGCGTCGCTGTTAATTTTTGATTCAGTTGGATTTTTTGCCTGATGAGTTCCAAGTTAAAAACTCAATTGCACGACAAACAAAGCGAGCGAGACCATCGCAAGCTGCGCATCGACAAGGTGGGGGTTCGCGGACTTCGGTTTCCTATCGAGATTCGTGATAAGGAACGGGTGACCCAGGCCACTGTTGCCACCCTCGGAATGTTTGTGGATTTGCCCCACGAATTCAAAGGCACCCATATGAGCCGCTTCATTGAGGTGTTGAACGCTCACGGCAACATCGTCCATGTGGAGAATATTACCGAAATTCTTTACGCCATGCAGCGCAAACTAAATGCGGCAACCGCGCACTTGGAAATGGAATTTCCCTACTTCATGACCAAGCGCGCGCCAGCGACCGGCATGGAAAGCTTGATGGATTACACGGCGCGATTTGATGCGACAGCCACAGGCAAGGAAATAGACTTTGTCCTTTCGGTGATTGTGCCGGTGACGACGCTTTGCCCCTGTTCCAAAGCCATCAGCCGGTATGGCGCGCATAATCAGAGGGGAAAGGCCACCGTCCAGATTCGATCCGTCAAGGCGATCTGGATTGAGGATCTGATTGCGGTCGTTGAAAGTTCTGCCAGTTCTGAGTTGTATTCCTTGCTCAAACGGGAGGATGAAAAGGCCGTGACTGAACGGGCATACGACAATCCCGTCTTTGTCGAGGATTTGGTTCGGAACGTCGCTGTCAAATTAAACGCGCATCCGGACGTCAGATGGTATCGGGTGGAGGCGGAGAACTACGAAAGCATTCATAATCACAATGCCTATGCATGCATCGAAAAAGGCTGAATGGGTATTCCATTTAAAGAACGGGTATTTCCCGGTATCTTTATGAAAGATTTTTGTGGAATATTTGGTTCTCTTTGATACATTCGCGCACCCTTGAAACAACTTGGGTGTTCAAGGGTGCGAAGGTTTGCATCAAGCACAACGAGAAGAGCTGTGACTACTAAGAAAAAAACGGTAAAAAAAGGGAAGGCGCCAGTCCGCAAAGGCAAGTCTCTGGCTTCGGCTACTTCTGCCTCAATTTTGGGGGGAGGCATGGGAAAGACGGCCAACAATGGACTGCCCAAGAAAATTAAGCCGGAATGGCAAAAGTATTACCGCACATTGCTCGATTTGAGGGAAAGGCTCTTGAGCCAAATGAGTGGTTTGGCCAAGGAGTCTGCTGAGGAAATGGCCAGTTACAGTCTGCACATGGCAGACTCGGGCACGGATAATTTTGATCGTGATTTTGCCTTGAGCCTGTTGTCGTCCGACCAGGACGCCATCTACGAAATTGAAGAGGCTTTAAAGCGGATTGAAAAAAACACCTATGGAGTTTGCGAGTTGACCGGCAAATCCATACCCAAGGCTCGATTGGAGGCGATTCCTTGGACTCGGTTTACCGTGGAGGCCCAGGCTCAACTGGAACGCGAGGGGGCCTTGCGGCAGCGCCGTTTGGGCCAGCTTGGCAGCGTTGATTCCACCGGCGGAATCGAGATTGAAGACGAAGAGGAAGCCGAGGAAAAGCCAGTCAAAGAAAAGGAATAATTTATGCCCCGAGAAATCATCACGATTGAATGCACCGAAGCGCGCAAGGAGGGCAAGCCTCCCTCGCGCTATACCACGACCCGGAACAAAAAGTTGCAGACGGAAAAGCTGGAGATTAAGAAATACAATCCCTTTCTCCGTCGGCATACCGTTCACCGCGAGATCAAATAAAGTTTATGCCCAGGAAGACACATCCCGAAAAGGCCAGCACCCGTGGACGCGGCCGCACCTCTGAAATGCGAACCGCCCGTCCCAAGCCGAAAATCGATTTCACCATCGACACGCTTGACTTCAAGAACACCAATCTCTTGAAGCAGTTTGTCACCGAGCAGGGTCGTATTTTGCCTCGCAAGTACACCGGCCTTCCGGCCCATTATCAACGCCGCCTCAACAGGGCCATCAAACGGGCGCGCCAAGCTTTGTTGGTAAAATAACTTTAACTCCGTCGGGATGCAGATCCGGCGGAGTTTTTTACAGGAATCAATTGCAAATGATTTGCAACTGGAAAACTTCCCATTGGCTGTCTGCCGGACTGTTGCTTTGGGTGTTTGTTTTTTCGGCAGTCGCGGCACCGAAAAAAAAATTAAAGGTTTTGACCACCTTCCTGCCTGTCTATTGCTTCACTGCCAATGTGGCTGGAGATTTGGCCGAGGTTGAAAACCTGCTTCCAGACGGCGTAGGGCCGCATGACTACAGTTTTTCGCCCAAGGATCTGCGCCGCCTGGCAAATGCCGACTTGGTGGTTATGAACGGCTTGGGCGTGGATGATTGGCTGGAGAAAAGCATTCGTGCTGCTGGCGCTGGACGTATTGCAGTTGTTCGCATGAACGAGGGGGCAGGCAAGCGTGCCATCCGGGACCATGGAGCTGTCAATCCACATGTTTGGCTGGATCCAACGCTGTCTGCTCATGCTGTGACCAACATCCTATTGGCGTTGCAGCGCGCCGATGCGGAAAACGCGGGCCAGTATGCGGCCAATGCCAGCCGTTACGTGGCGAAACTGCAAGATTTGGACAACGAACTTGCTGAGGGATTGCAGCCCTTCAGCAGGAGCGCCTTTCTCACGTTTCACGAGGCGTTCCCGTATTTTGTCAGGCGCTACGGATTGAATCTCGCTGGGGTGATTGAGGAGGTGCCCGATGTGGAACCTTCGGCTCGACGCTTGGCTTCCCTGATTCGCGACGCGCGCAAAAAGAACGTCAAAGTGATTTTTTTGGAGCCCCAATTTTCCTCACGCATGGCCAGGATGATTGCCGATGATCTTGGGATTCCTGTAGCGGAACTGGACCCGCTGGAGACGGGGCCCATGAAACCCGAGGCTTATGAAGAGGGCATGCGGCGGAATCTACAGACTTTGCAACGCTATTTGAAGTGAAGGCCCAGAATTCACCCTGTTGTGAGCATGCCGGCGAAACGGCTGTGGAAGTGCGCGATTTACGCGTATCCATCAACGATCGGCAAGTGTTGCAGGGTGTCAATCTTTCGGTGCCGCATGGTAAAGTGGTCGCCTTGATCGGTCCCAACGGCTCCGGGAAAACCACCTTGCTTCGAGCCCTTTTGGGATTGCAGCCGATTGCTTCCGGCGAAATAAAAGTGCTCGGTGAACGGCGCATTCGCCGGGTGTTGCACCGCATCGGGTATGTGCCTCAGCGGCTGGTTTTGGAGCGTAGCTTCATTTTGAGCGTACGCGAATTTCTGGCGCTGCGCATGCGCTCCAGCCGCAACTGGTTTTGGAAAACGCGGCATCAGATCGATTATTTGATAGGCGAAGCGCTTGAGGAAATCGGTGTTGGATCCTTGCTGGATCGTCCCATCGCACAATTGTCTGGGGGGCAAATGCAACGGGTGCTTATCGCTTTTAGCCTCTTGGAAAAACCCGAATTGCTCTTGCTGGATGAACCCACTGCGGGTGTGGACCAACCCGGCGAACAGACCTTTTACGAGTTGATTGCTCAGGTGCAGAAAAAAAGGCATCTTACCGTGGTGCTTGTGTCTCATGACCTTTCCATGGTTTACCGGCATGCCTCATGGATTTACGCCTTGAATGGTGTCATTTGCTGCGAGGGACCTCCTGAGCGAGTCATCAACGAGGAATCGCTCAAGCAGGCCTTTGGAATTCACGTTTCACCTTATCACCATCACCACCATGCTCACTGAATCCTTTATGCAGCGTGCGTTGTTGGCAGCATTGTTTTTGGGGCCGGCCGCGGCTTTGTTGGGGGTTTTCGTCACAGCGCGGAGAATGGCGTTTTTCAGCGACACCATCGCCCACGCGGCTTTGGCGGGCATCGCTCTGGGATTCTGGTTCGGGTTTTTCAATCCCACCTTTCCCATGATCATTTTCAGCCTCGTTGTCGCGGCGGCAATGATGTGGCTCAAGTCCAACACCGATCTGCTGACTGACACCATCATGGCGCTGCTTCTTTCCGGATCGGTGGCCTTGGGGATCGTAATTCTCAGCCTTCTGGAAGGCCGACGCGGGGATCTGCACCGATATCTGTTTGGAGACATCCTGGCGGTCAGTTGGATGGACGTGGGATTTGCAGGCGCGCTTTTGGTTGCAGTGGGGGGGGTGGTTTTCACGCGTTTGAGCGATTTGACGCTCCTGACAGCGAATGAGGATCTGGCGCATGTGTGTGGAGGATCCGTGGCCCGATTAAATTACCTGTTTGTTGTAGGGTTGACGGTCACCGTCGCGATGAGCATACGATTGCTGGGAATCATCCTTGTGACCGCTCTGTTGGTGATCCCTCCGGCGGCTGCCCGGAACCTTAGCTGTAATTTGCGGCAGCAGATCGTATTCAGCATTATGTTGGGCCTGGCGGGCAGCGTAGGTGGCGCGATGCTGTCCTACCCGTTGGAAGTGCCGTGCGGTCCTGCCATTGTTCTCACCTGCATTGCGCTGTTCTGCTTATCGCTAGTCGGAAAGTGGCAATTGGCGCGGCGTGCCTTTCGGTGATCGTTTGCGCATGAATAAAAAGGCTCATCATCATCATGGTGCGGCGCGGTTGTGCGACCTGACCGAGCGTTTGCGGCGAAAATCCCGGCGCGTGACCGGTCCCCGACAGGCCATACTCGATATTCTGCGCCGACATCCTCATCCGCTGACCAACAAGGAGGTGTTTTTCGAAATGACCAAGGGCGACTGCGACCTGGCGACCGTTTATCGTTCAATGCGGCTTCTGGAAACCATGGGCATGGTGAAGCGGTTTGATTTCGGCGACGGCGTGGCCAGGTATGAGCTGGTTCCTGATGGCGACGACGGCCATCACCACCATTTAATCTGCGTACATTGTTCGGAAATTGTGGAAGTGCAGGAATGTTTCCCCATGGAATTGGAGCAACAGATTGCTGCGAAGAACGGCTTCAAGCAGATCACGCACAAACTGGAGTTTTTCGGTATTTGCCCCCGATGCCAGCTGTAAATAAAAAAGCCACGCCTTTCGACGTGGCTTTCATATCCGTTAAAATTTATTTTCAGGGTCTGGACTCCGGCACCCAGTCGGCGATGCGGATGTATTCCTTGATCTTTCGCCGCTCGTAGCGATGTTTTTGAGGTTTATCCGGCCGGTCAGCGACCTGGTGGAAGGGATGTTTAGGATTTCGGATTGCATCGGAAATGAGGTCCATCGTTTTTGTCATGGCTAACTCCCTTTATGGTTTCTGTTTGAAAGTGCCACCAACGCGCCGACGCTCAGACGCCGGGCAGGGTTGGCATCTACAAGTCAGACTGCCACGAAAACGAATTTGTTCAAAACAATTATCGCCCTTTTTCCGACTCAGATTTGAATGCCAGCCGGGCCGAAGTCCATTCCTTCTCCGTGGTTTTGCAGGCGACGCGAAGTCCCAGAAAAATGTAGCGCTTGAGCACCTTGGGAAATTGTTCGGCAAGAATCCCTGCCAATACAAGACTACCGGAAGGCTTGACGCGGTTAACAATGCGCTCCGCCTCGGAGATCAGCAAATCGTAGATCAGGTTGGCGCAAACCACGTCGTATTGAGCCGAGGACATCAGTGGGAGTTTCAGCAAGTCCTTTCTCGCCGGCTGGACGATTTTTTCCACGCCATTCAGGCGGGCATTGGCCTTGCTCACGCGAACCGCCTCAGGATCGAAATCGAATGCTCGCACCGGCGAATACCCCAGCTTGGCTGCCGAAATGGCGAGAATGCCTGAGCCGGTGCCTATGTCCAAAACCGATTGCCGGGAATGAAAGTTACGGCAATCGACCAATTGCTCTAGGCAAAAACGGGTCGTCGCATGTTGGCCGGTGCCAAAGCTCAGCCCCGGATCCAGGATCACAACGGCCTGGTTTTTTCGAGGTTTACGTAAACTCCAGCTTGGCTTGATCAACAGCGATCGGCCAATCTCAATCGGCTTGAAATGGCGCTTCCATGTCTCGGCCCAGTTTTTTGGAGGCAGCGTTTTTGCCGAGAGAGTCCAGTCACCGGGGTCCAGGCCGAAATGCTTCAACTTCTTGATTTCGCTCTTGATTTTTTTGCGATGGATTGCCGTCCATTGGCGTGGAGAAAGGAAAACGGTTGCCGAGGTTTTCCCGGTTTCGGCGTTCACATACACCGAGGGAGTCTGGCCGCAGACCCGCTCTAACAGCATGGATGCGGCTTCCTCGGCTTCCGGCGAAATAGACAGGGTAACCTGCGTGAGCTTTTGAGATTTCACGGTAAATCCCGCCAAGGGGTGAAATTAAGGCGCTCCACCACGGTTCGTTGCGGTGTGCAATGAACTTCGGTGATGCTGGCGTATTCGACTTCAAATGAGGCCATTTGCGGCAATGGCAGTTTGAGCAAAATGGAAAGCATCATCCGGATCACCCCGCCATGGCAGACGATGGCGACCGATTGGTTGGGATGGTCCTGAAGAATCTTCCTCAAACCGGGCTCGATCCGTGACCGGAACAGGCGGCTGCATTCCCCGTTGGGCACTTTGGCCTGCTCGATGAAGTCGAGCCACTGCGTGGCGTGGATTTGGTATTTCTCGAAAACCTCCTGCCAAGTCAGCCCGGTCCAGTCGCCAAAATGCACTTCCCCGAAATCAGGCAGAATAACCGCTTCAGCATGGCCGTTACAAAGGAGGGGGGCCAGGGTTTGGCGCGCCCGTTTCATGGGGCTGCAGTAGATTGCGTTAAAATGCAACGGCTGAAGATACCGGGCGGTGGCCTCGGCCTGGCGATGTCCCTGAGGCGAAAGGTCCATGTCAATCCGGCCGCCAAAGGCTCCCTGGTAACGGGATTCCACCTCGCCATGACGAATTAAAAAGAGGCGCGTTGCTGACATGAGAGTTACGATTGGGCAAGGGCGTTTTTTTGAAGCTGAAGCAACTCCTGGATGCCTGATTTGCCCAAAGTCATCATTGAGGAGAGTTCGCTTTCCGAGAACGTGCTTTCCTCTCCGGTGCCCTGAAGTTCAATAAATTCCCCCCTGCCGTTCATCACCAGGTTCATGTCCACGGATGCCGAAACGTCCTCCGTGTAGCAAAGATCCAGCAGCGCCTGTCCGCCGACTATTCCGACACTCACCGCTGCGACAGGGCTGAGAATGGGGTTGGCCTCCAGTTTGCCTTCATCGAGCAATTTCTTCACAGCAATTGAAAGCGCGACGTACGCGCCGGTGATGGCCGCGGTGCGGGTGCCGCCATCGGCCTGGAGCACGTCGCAATCGACCCAAATGGTCCTCGACCCGAGTTTTTGCAGGTCCAGAGAAGCCCTCAAGGAGCGGCCAATCAGCCTCTGAATCTCCTGGGAACGCCCGTCTATTTTTCCCTTGGAAATATCGCGCGGCTTTCTCGTCAAGGTGGAGTAGGGGAGCATGGAATATTCCGACGTGATCCATCCGCCAATGACACCCTGTTCTTTCATCCATCTTGGAACGGATTCCTCGACCATGACACCGCAAATCACTCGTGTATTGCCCCACTCGATCAGCGTCGAGCCGGTGGCGTTGGGGGCAATATGATTTTGAAAGCGAATGGAGCGCAATTGGCCGGGCTGGCGGCCATCGGCGCGTAGAGAGTCCGATTGAAGGGTTCCTGCAAGCGTTTCCATGTCAGCGGATGCTATCGACGCTTGCATAATGATAAAGCGCAAAGTTCTCCAGTCCGTGAAAGATGAGCCCGCATTGGGGTTTGAACTCGTTGAAGGGACGATTATCTTCTTGGGCGTCATGGCGGATTTGCCCGTTGAAAGTGTGTACATTCATGTGCCGTTTTGCGCTCACAAGTGTGAATACTGCGCGTTCTATTCCCATGCCCCGGATGGCGAGACGGTCAACCGGTACGTCCGCGCGCTGATTCGCGAGTTGGAAATGGTGGGGGGCGATTTGAAGCCGCGAACCATCTTCTTTGGAGGTGGCACGCCCTCGTTGTTGACTCTCCGTCAGTGGGAGGAAATTTTGTCGGCCATGAGCCGTTTGGGATTGTCCCAAGCCCAGGAGTGGACGGTGGAGTGCAACCCGGCCACGGTGTCTCTCGACAAGGCCAAGTTGCTCCTCAGTCACGGCGTTAATCGCCTTTCCATGGGGGTGCAGTCTCTCGACGCCTCTCTGTTGGATCGGTTGGGCCGCATTCACAGCCGCGAAATGGTGTTCAAATCCTTCGACATTTTGCGCAAAGCCGGATTTGAAAACATCAATCTCGACCTGATGTTCGCCATTCCCGGGCAAACAATGGACATCTGGCGGCACACCCTCCGTGAAGTTCTCGAAATGGGCAGCGAACACATTTCCAGCTACGAGGTCATTTACGAGCAGGACACCCCGTTGTTTCACCAGTTGAAGGCCGGCGAGTTTGACGTGGATGAGGATCTGGCTTGCGCCATGTATGACGAGTTGGTCGAAACGGCCGATCAAGCCGGTTTTGTTCAATATGAAATCGCCAACTTCGCCCGGCACTTTGGAGAAAATGAAACCGATCTGCCCGATTGCGCCTGCCGCCACAATGTCAACTACTGGCGCGGCGGTGAATTTTACGGGCTGGGGCCCAGTGCCGCGGGCTATGTGCGAGGTGTCCGGACCAAGAACTGGTCCAACACCACTCTTTATTGCGAGCAAATTGAAAGAGGTAAACGGGCCATTGAGTTTTCAGAAAAGCTGCCTCCATTGGCGCGCGCTGGGGAAATCGCCGCTTTTGGCCTGCGCATGAATTCGGGTTGGGTCTTTGATCGTTTCCAGAAGACAACCGGCTTCCATCTGCTGGACCACTGGCAGAAGGAAATGAACCAACTGGTTTCTTTGGGTTACGGTGAAATGACCGCCAGCCGATTCAAATTGACCCGGTCAGGACTGCGCTATGCCGACTGGGCAGCGGAACAGTTTTTGAAGAGCTGAGTTACTGGGGGTTGAACGGAAGCGGAGGATAGACCAAGCCGCGGGATTTTGCTTTAGCGTCGTTCTCCACCATATTGAAGATTTGTTTAGCTTGTTCCACTTTGGGATCCTGCTGCGTTGAAGGCGTGGGGGAACTCCAAACGACACTGTTTCCCCCGGCAATCGGCCATACAAGCGAGCATTACGGCGTAACAGGTGCCAACCGCAAAGTCCGCGTTTGAATCGTGCGCATTCCCGTGCGCGATGGTTGGGCAGTAGCTCCGGGGGGGTGGTTTGCCGCAGCTTGCTCCGCTGGGGTCGGTTGCGGCATCCCACTCGCGGTTACAGGTGCGGCGGGGGCGCCTCCCTGAGGAGCTGGAGGCGTATAATTGACCACAACCGAAGGGGACGACGCCGGGTCAAAGACCGGCGACGCAGGGTTCCCAGCCTTTGGCTGAGCGGCTGCCTGCGGCGATCCTCCGACCACGACCGGTGCGGGCGGCGGCTGAGGAACAGGCGCTTGAGTGACGCCCGGGGCGATCTTCGCCGGATTCATGCCGTTGTTTTGAAGCGAAAGGACCATTTCTACCCCGGCGTTCTTGATGCGCGCCTCACCGTTTTCCTCGGCGATATTGACGATTTCCAGAACCCCCTCTCGTTCCCCTTCGGCCAGGTTGATGTATTGGGGCATCTCCTTGGCGTCCTTGGGCTGGATGACAAAAAAGGCGCGCTTTTTGCCAAAAATCGTGGCGAAACCGGTGATTTTAATGTTGGCGGGAGGGGTGTTGCTGACCGTTTCAAGTGGCGGCGGCGGAGGTGGGGGATTCAGCCCAAAGGGATTGCGGTCAACGATGGTCTGGTATCGCTCGGGAATGGCCGCAAACAGCCCCCCACTGAAAATGCCTAAAACCAGCATTGTCGCAATCAACTGAAATCCAAGTTTCATCGAAAGAAATATAATCTTTCAGGAGATTAACACCACAGCAAAAAAGAAGTTGCGCCGAGGTTGAAAGGTAAAGGCTCGGTGCGTTCCTGTGGGAAGCCTCAAGACTGTCCTCCCTCGTCAGATCAGGATTCTACAGTGGCCGGCTCCGTGGCCGGAGCATCCGACCGGGCCTCAAGGAATTTCTTCAGCTCCACGGCGGTCTTGCCGCCAAAGCCGGGCACCTGGGCAACTTCCTCGATGGTGGCCAAGCGCAGTCGCCGGACTGACCCGAATTTTTTCAACAGCGCGGCTTTTCTCGCCCCGCCGATGCCGGGAAACTCATCCAGCAGGCTTTCGGAAATTTTCTTCAGGCGAAGCTGCGCGTTGTAGGTGTTGGCGAAGCGGTGCGACTCGTCGCGCACCCGCTGGAGCAGCTTCAACGCCCCTGAGTCGTGGCTCAACCGCAACGGCTCCTTTTCGCTCGGCCGGTAAATTTCCTCAAACTCCTTGGCCAGCCCGATGATGGGAATCCGCTCCAGGCCCAGCTTCGCCAGTTCCGCGCAGGCGGCGCTCAATTGTCCTTTGCCGCCGTCGATGACAATCAGGTCCGGGAGTCGCGGCGCGGCGCTTTCCTCCTCGGCAACCTCGGCTGTTTTATTTTCCTCACGGATCAGCCGGGTGTAACGGCGGCGGACCGTCTCGGCCATGCAGGCGAAGTCGTCCTGCCCGGTGACGGTTTTCATGCGGAACCGCCGGTAATTGGACCGGTCGGGGCGTCCGCGCCAGAAGCTCACCATCGAGGCGACCGAGAACGTGCCGCTGATGTTGGAAATGTCGAAGCCCTCGATGCGGTCGGGAGGCCCGGGCAGATGCAGCGCTCGCGCCAACTCGCGAACGTCCGACTCAGGATTGATCGCCACCGGCAAGGTGTAGGGAACGCGCTCAAACTTCTCGGTCTTCTGCGTGGTCTTTCGCAAATCGTCCAGCGCGTCGCGAAGTTGCGCGGCCTTCTCGAAGGCCAGCGCCGCGGCGGCCTGTTTCATTGCCGCCTCGATCTGGCGCTCCATTTCCCGGGTTTGCCCGGACAGCAACTCGCACGCGGCCATAACCTGCTGCTTGTATTGCTCCAGGCTCACGTTGCGGATGCACGGCGCGGTGCAGTACTTCAAGTGCCCGTAAAGGCAGTGCTTGTAGTCGCGCTCGGTCGGCGTCAGCGGACGGCAGCCGCGCAGGTTGAACTTGCGCCGCGCCATGGCCAGCGTGTGGCGCACCGCAGCCGAATGGGCGAACGGGCCGAAATAAATCGAGCCGTCATCCTGCTTTATCCGCGTGAGCGTGAAGCGCGGAATCGGGTCGTTGAGGTTCACCTTGACCAGAAGGAAGCGTTTGTCGTCCCGGAAACTAATGTTGTAGCGCGGGTGGAACTCCTTGATGAGCTTGCCCTCCAGCAGCAATGCCTCGGGCTCGCTTCGCACCAGGTGGACGTCAAAATCATGCACTGTGTCCACCAGCGCCCGAAATTTGATGTCCCACTTCTGCCTGCGCGAGGGATGGAAATACTGGCTGACCCGCCGCCGCAGGTCGCGCGCCTTGCCGACGTAAACCACCGTGCCAAACCGGTCTTTCATGAGGTAAATGCCCGGTTTGTGCGGCAGATCCGAGAGTTTTTTGCGGATGAGTTCCGTCGCCGGCATGGAGGGAATGTCGCTCAAACGAGCCGGGCCGCAAAGTGTTTTGAACGCGGAGACAGAAGCGCACGATGAATGACCTTAATCACCCCAGACTTCATCAACAATTGCTTGGCCTTTAATGGAAAATTCCACACCCAAATCGCCCCACGAGCCCCCGCCTGACCAGCACACCGCAAATGTCCTGTCAGCGGCATAGTCCGTGAGGTCCACCGAACAGGTTTCGCCATCGTCCAGTTTGCAGTCGCCCCACTCAGCCAATCCCTTTTGCAAGCGCGTTCGCATCTCGGGTCTCAATGACCCTGCCATTTGCAAGATGGCATCCAACTCTGCCTTGGAGGGCAGCTCAAAAGAATGCTCAAACGAGCAAAACTCGGTTCCCTTGTAGGTGAAGCTCCACCATTCGTGGTTTCGGTTAAAATCAATTTCAATGCCCTCGACGGTTATTCTAGGGTTGGGCTTTGGCGTTTTGGAGAAGAGGCCCATACGATGGTCAAGCAACTGGCGGCCCCTTCGTAACATGGAATTTTTTGTAGTCTTCTTTTGCGAGCATCCAAATGCCTGAAAGCAAGATCAACGGCCCCACTGGAAAACCGATTTCCATGTCATGGGCTTTGGCGACGGTCGAAACGGTCGAATCACCCGGTCGGGAATAATACTTTTCATGCACAGCCCTGATCTCCTCTTGATATTGCTGTTCCACCTCGGCTGAAAGCCGGGTCTGAGTTTGAGAGCGCTCCGTAATGGCGCGATTGATCATAGGGCCAAAAAGCAAGGAGCCAACCGCAAGCAAATAGTAAAAACCAATGACAAAATAAGCCGGTTTTCGGCTGAAGCGGTAAGCCCAAAGGCACACAACCAACCCCATGGCGTGTACGAAGGGATTTAGCCATTCCGCGGCCTTGTAAGCGATGTGGGAGGCATTCATTGATCGGTTTTTGGGCCCAATGGGTCGTGCCATTCGAGCCTGAGGTTTTCCTTTGCCCCGAACGTATTTCGCATCGTGTTTTCCTGCCAGTTCATTTTTTTGGCAGGCAAACGACAACGGCCAAATATGATGGGTCATGAGCTGGTGAAGCTTCTTCATTTCTTCATGGACGCGGATACGAAAAACCTCCTGCATGCGCCGCATTGTCATGCGGTTTATTTTCCCATAACTTTCCCGGCCATGATCAAAGCGCTCGATTTGTGGCTTCCCGCTTACCTGAGCCGCCCGCGCCGGCGGCCGGCGGCGGAAGGCGTCACGCACATCCTTCTGTGCGTGTGCGATCATTTCGAGCCCTTCCATCATGCCGACAAAACCGAGGCCATGGCCCGGATGGCCTTGTGGAAACAAAAATGGCCCCGACTGATTGAGGAGTTCACCGACGCTGACGGTAGCCAGCCCAGGCACACGTTTTTTTATCCCATGTAGCAGTATGACGCCGACGTCATCGCCGAATTGGCCGATCTGTGCCGACTATCGGGAGGCGAAACCGAGATTCATCTGCACCACCGCGACGACACCGCCGAAACGCTTCGCGCCAAACTGGAGCGCGGCAAGGAGGATTTCCTGCGGCACAATTTGCTGAACCGCGACGAGCGCGGCGCGGTTCGCTACGGGTTCATCCACGGCAACTGGGCGCTCGACAATTCCCATCCCGAGGGCCGCGCCTGCGGCGTCAGCAACGAATTGGGCATCCTCAAGGCCACAGGCTGCTACGCGGATTTCACCCTGCCGTCCGCTCCGTGCCGCACGCAGACGCGCACCATCAACAGCCTTTATTACGCGCAGGACACGCCTGAGCCCAAGTCGCATGACACGGGTGTTCCCTCGCGCCTTCGTTCGCAATCCAATGGCCAACCGTTACCGCACGCCGACGCGGTTGACAGTTTGCTGCTGGTGCAGGGACCGTTGGGGCTGAACTGGGAGCGGCGCAAGTTCGGTTTTTTGCCGCGCATCGAAAACGCCGATCTCACCGGCGCCAATCCGCCGACGCCCGACCGGATGCGCCTTTGGCTGCGGCTGAACATCCATGTGCAGGGACGCCCGGACTGGCTGTTCATTAAGCTGCACACGCACGGAGCCATCCCGCGCAATTCGGGCATGTTTCTGGGCGAGCCGATGCGGCAGTTTCACCGGCACCTTATGGATAATTATAAGGATACCTCGCGCTTTCACCTGCACTACGTCACCGCCCGCGAAATGGTGAACATCCTGCACGCCGCCGAGGATGGGCGCGACGGCGATCCGGGCCAGTATCGCAACTACCGTTTCCGGTCGCTGATCCAGCAATGAACCGCGTTCACCGCGCAGATGAAGCTTTTATTTGTTTCCAACCTCTTTCCCGACCAGCGCGAACTTTATCGCGGGCTCGATAACGCCACGCTGCTTCATCACCTGCGGCGCGACTGCGACATTCGCGTGTGTCGCCCCGTCCGGCCCTGCCGTTTCGCGCGGGGCCGGCCAAGCTCTGCCGGGCCGAGGACGCGGTGTTTCAACCGGTATACGTGAACAGCCCCTACGTGCCCAAGGCCGGATCGATGTTCAATCACAGGCTGATGGCGTCCGCGTTGAGGCAGCCTCTGCTGAAGCTTCAACGGCCGTTTCCCTTCGATGTCATTCTGGTGTCGTGGACGTTTCCCGACACAGCGGCCATTGCGGGTCTGCAATCGCAGTTGCGGGCGCCGTTTGTCGGGATTGTGCAGGGTTCCGACGCGCATGCGTACCTAAAGATGGGACTTCGCCGCAAAGCCATCGTGTCCGCGCTCAACCGCTCGGCATCGACCATCACGCGCAGCGCCAGGCTCGCCGAGTTGCTTGCCGAGGCGGGCGTGGTCCGCGAGAAACTGCATCCGGTTTACAATGGAGTGGACCTGGAAACCTTCCGGCCCGCCGGGGATCGCGCGAAGGTTCGCGAGGAGCTGGGGTTATCGCCGAACCTGCCGATGCTGCTGTTTGTCGGCAACTTTCTCCCGGTCAAGAATCCGCTGCTGCTGGTGCGGGCCCATGCCGAACTTTGCGGAAAATATACCGATCGCCGATGCCAGTTGGTGATGGTTGGCGGCGGCCCGATGGAAGGCGAGGCGCGGCGCGCGGCGGACGCGGGCGGGTTTGGGGAAAATGTGGTGCTCGCGGGAAGAAAAAACGCCGCGCAGGTGGCGCGTTACATGCAGGCGGCAGACGTGCTTTGCCTCTCCAGCGAGAACGAGGGCGTGCCCAATGTGATTCTTGAGGCTTTTGCCAGCGGCATTCCCGTGATGAGCACGGCGGTGGGCGGTATTCCCGAGGTCGTGTCCAAGGATTTTCTGGGCAGGCTCGTTGAGCGCGGCCAACTCGATCCGATGGTTGGCGCGTTGGCCGAACTGCTGGCGCGTCCCGCTCGGACCGAACAAATCCGCGAGCACGCGCTTTATTTTTCCTGGGAACGGGCTGCGGACGAATACCTCGCGCTCCTAAAGCAGGCGGTTTTTAAAAAATAACCGCTGCTCGGAGCGGCGGCATTCCGCGAATCCCAAACTCTTTTTGGCAAACTGAAAAATCGCACTCGCGGGAGATCCCTCCACTCCGGATGCGCTGCTTTTGGAGGGAAGCCGGATAATCCGTTGCGTCTGCCCTCGGCGACAGCCTGGAAACTTAAATCGGGTTGGAGCCTTGTCGCTGAAAATGTTCGGCCATGGCCACGGCCTTGAGCATGGCCTTGGACTTATTGACCGTTTCCTGGAATTCCGCCTCGGGATCGGAGTCGTTCACCCAACCGCCCCCGGCCTGCACGTAGGCTTTGCCTTCCTTGAGCAGCGCGGTGCGGATGGTGATACAGCAGTCCAGGTTGCCGTTAAATGAAAAATAGCCGACGCAGCCGCCGTAGGGTCCGCGCGTGGTCTGCTCCAACTCGGAAATGATCTGCATGGCGCGAATCTTCGGCGCGCCGCTCAACGTGCCGGCAGGGAACGTGGCGCGCATCAGGTCGTAAGGGGTCTTGTCGGCGGAAAGCGTTCCCTCGACCTGCGAGACGATGTGCATGACATGGCTGTAGCGTTCGATGATCATCAGGTCCTTGACCTGCACGGAGCCGTAGTCGCAGACGCGCCCCAGGTCGTTGCGGGCCAGGTCAACGAGCATGACGTGCTCGGCGCGCTCTTTGGGATCGGCCAGCAGTTCGGTCTCCAGGGCCTTGTCCTCGTCCTCGGTCTTGCCGCGCCGCCGGGTGCCGGCGATGGGGCGGATTTCGGTGTGGCGATCCTCGCAGCGGACGTGGATTTCTGGCGACGCGCCCACAAGCGAAAAGCCTTCCAGCTCCAGCAGGAACATGTAGGGCGAGGGATTGATGGTGCGCGCGGCGCGATAGACATCGAGCGGGCTGGCTTTGACCGGGGTGGAGAAGCGCTGGGAACCGACGACCTGAATGATGTCTCCGGCGGTGATGTATTCCTTGGAGCGAAGGACGTTCTGGAAAAACTTCTCCTTGGTGACGTTCGATTCAAAGGGAATGTCGGTGATCTCCTTGGGCGGCGTCACCGGGACGTGCTCAATGGGCTGTTCCAGCAGCGAAATGAGGCGGTCTATTTCGCTGACGGCATCGTCATAGGCTTCCTGGGGCGTGACGCCGTTCTCGAGGATGGCGTTGACGAGTATGGTGAGCTTTTGCGTGACGCGGTCGAAGATGAGCAACTCATCGGCGAGAAGGAAATACATCACCGGTGTTTTTAATTCGTCACAAGCCGGGCGCGGCACGACTGGCTCGACGTCATGGATGAATTCGTATCCGATGAACCCGACCGCGCCGCCGGTGAACCGGGGCAGGCCCGGGAGCGTGACGGCCTTGTAGCGCTTGAGAATTTTTTCAATGACCTCCAGGCCGTCCTTCACGCACTGGTCGCACTCGGCCTTGCCGGGCTGCGGAATGGCGTATTTTTCCACAACCTTGCCGTTTTCGATGACCTCGATGCGGTTGGCGGTCTGCTTGATGACGGCGCGGGGGTTGCAGCCGACGAAGGAGTAGCGGCCGATGTGCTCGCCGCCCTCGACCGACTCGAACAGGAACGACTCGCCCTGTCCGCGAATCTTGCGGTAGGCCGAGAGCGGCGTCTCGAAGTCGGCGAGAATGGTGCGAGTGACGGGAATGAGGTTGCCCTGCCTGGCCAGGTCCAGAAACTCAGTTTGCGTCGGGTGATACATACGACGCTGTCATTCTGGCACGTCAGCGCCTTTAGTAAATTTCAAATACGCGGTCGCGAATGGGTTTCATTTCGCCGCGAAAGTTCACGCCTTTACCGTTTTCTGGCTGAGAACGGCTGGAAGGATCGCACACGATGACAAAGCCGTAATAGGGCACGTTTCGACCTCCGGTGGAACGCAATCCAAATAATTGAACCTGGGCGACGGGAACAGAACGGTGGAATGAGAGTGTGACGTGCTTTGGCTTCAACGCTGCCAAGGATGCTGGAAGCGGAGGGGTGGCGTCATTTTCAGGCTTTCCCTGATAATAATAATAAAAAACCTGGTTCTGGTTCGTCTGCCAGAAAGCCGTGCAGTCGTTCAATATGGCATCCCATCCGCCTGCGGCCTTAACCCGCTCCATGGCAGTTTTCCGCTGTGTCACGCGTTCCAGCCAGGCGGGAGGCCATGCCTGAGGCGTGTAAAGAGCTGCGGCGTAAATCACCGCCAGAGAGAGGCCAATCCAAGGAAGCGAATACAGAAAAAGAAGTGTGAATCCGGTTTCTTCACAACCCTGCTTGGCGCAGTGTCGCGCCACCCTTCGAACAATGAACAAAATGAGAACGGTCAACAGCCCTACCCATGATAAAATCAGCAGAATCCCACTTGCGTTCACTCCATGACTTTACCGAGTTGCCTCCGGACGCGCCACACCGAAAGCAGCGAGTAGAACACCACGGTGATGGCGTAGGCCACCAGGCCCAGGCCGATGGCAAACGGCAGGTCGTGGACGCTGAAAAGCATGAGCAACAGGCCCAGCAGAGCGTACACGCTCGATTGCGCCAGCAGGCAGAACAGGTAGAGCAAAAAGGGCGTTTCCAGGAAGCGTTGCAGGTACCAGACGCGGTATGCCTCCTCGCCCAGAGTGCGCATGAGCCAGGCCTGCTGGAAATTGCGGCCGGCCACCAGCAGGCTGGTGGTGCTGACGATGGTGGCGATGATCGGCGAGAAGGCGAACGTGACGCACAGGGCGAGGTTGACCGCGCCGCCGAGCTTCCATCCGAGCTTTTTGGCAATGGGATTGCCCTCCAGCGCGAGGCTGGGCGTGGCGATCCAGGTGCTCAGAAAATCCGCGCCACGGGAAACCAGCAGCGCCCCGAGGAAAATGAAATAGCCGGGGCTGCCGAATGGAACCAGTTCCTCCATGAGCGGGCCGCTTTTTGTCGCCTGGGATCAGGTCGATTTGGATTTGCCGTAAATGTCGCCTGGCGCCTTGAGCAACGCCTCGGTGATTTTGAAGTTCGCGCCCTTGTCCTCGACAGACCGGAAGAAGCACGACTTGTAGCCCTCGTGGCAGGCGGCGCCGTTCTGCTCGACCTGGATCAGCAGCGTGTCGCCGTCACAGTCAAAGGCGACGTCCTTGACGGCCTGGGTGTGGCCGCTTTCCTCGCCTTTCATCCAGAATTTCTGCCGCGAGCGGCTCCAGAAATGGGTCATGCCGGTCTCGATGGTTTTTTCGAGCGAGGCGCGGTTCATCCAGGCCATCATCAGCACGCGGCCGGTGGATTGTTCCTGAACGATGGCCGGGATGAGGCCATCGGCGGTGAATTTCAGTTTGTCGTAGAAGCTCATGTTTTGTGTTGCCGGAGAGAAATATCAGGAAGGAGGGTAACAATTAAACGCGAAAAATTGAATGGGGAGTTTTTCTGGAGAATAAATGAAGTGTTACTTCTTGGGAAAAAATGTGAACGCCACTGCAGCGAGGATACACAGGAAGGCGGCGATGTGGTTCCAGCGGATTTTCTCGCCCAGATAAGCAATGACAAACCCGCTGAACACCGTCAGCGTGATGACCTCCTGGATGATTTTCAGTTCCACCGCCGAATAGCGTGCATGCCCCCAGCGGTTGCCTGGCACCATCAGGCAATACTCAAAGAAGGCAATACCCCAACTGGCTAGGATGACCAGCCAGAGCGGCGCTGATTTGAACTTCAAATGGCCATACCATGCGAAGGTCATGAAGATGTTGGAGACCGTCAGCAGAAGGATGGGCGTCAGTCGGGACTGGGAAAGGTCGTTCATTTGTTGTTGGATGTGCACAAGGGCCGAATCAACAGTGCCAGAGCGCAGACCAC
>CALJZV010000213.1 GCA_937983475.1 uncultured Verrucomicrobiales bacterium | reverse complement strand
ATGGCGTGGATGAGCCTGCGGGCTGCTACGACGACCTGGATCAGTGCGACGTGCTCATCAACTGGGGCAACAATCCCGCCGAGATGCATCCGGTGCTCTTCTCGCGCGTGATGGACCGCCGGGCGCGCGGCGAAAAGGTGATGATGATTGATCTCGGCACCCGCCGGACGCGAACGACGGAATTCGCGGATCATTACTTTGAAATGAAGCCGCAGTCCGACCTGGCCATCGCCAACGGCATCGCGCACCTGCTGGTCAAGGAGGGCGGACTTGACCGGGCGTTCGTGGAAAATTTCTGCAACTTTCGCGCCGACACCGAGCCGGTGTCGCTCATGGGCAGGGCGATCACCTTCGAGGAATACAAGCAGGCTTTGGAGCCGTACACACCCGAGCACGTGGAGACAATTTCGGGCATTGCCGCCAAGGACATTCGGTTTCTCGCGAGTCTCTTTGCACGGCGCAAGTTGCGCATCACCAGTCTCTGGTGCATGGGCATGAACCAGCACACGCGCGGCACAGCCATCAACCGGCTGGTTCACGGCATTCATTTGCTCAGCGGCCATTTCGGCAGGCCGGGCGACGCGCCCACGAGCCTCACGGGACAGCCTTCGGCCTGTGGGACCGTGCGCGAAGTCGGCACGCTGGCCCACGCGCTCCCTGGCGGGCGGTTGGTCGCCAACGAAGTGCATCGTAAGGACTGCGAAGCGCGATGGAACCTGCCCGAGGGCCGCATCAATCCAAAGCCCGGTTATCACACCGTTTTGATGTGGGAGAAATTATGCACGCCCGCAAGCGAGGGCGGCGACATTGACACGCTCTGGGTGCAGGTGACCAATCCCGGCCAATCGCTTCCCAACCTGCCCAAGCTGTTTTACGTCAAGAAAAACCTCGCCGAGAAGTTCCTCATCGTTTCGGACGTTTATCCGACGGCCACCACCGAACTGGCCGACCTGGTGCTTCCCGCCGCGATGTGGGTTGAGAAGAACGGCATCTATGGCAACTCCGAGCGACGCACACAGCAGTGGTTCAAGATGGTCCAGCCGCCGGGCCAGGCGCGTGACGACGCCTGGATGACCATCGCCGTGGCGAGAAAGCTCTTTGAAATGGGCCATCCGGGCATGCGCGACAAGGACGGCCGGTTTTTATTTTCCATAAAGGATGCGCAGGGAAAGGAAGCATCGGTCTGGGACTGGAAACATTATCACGATCTCAACGTGGACCGGGCCCTTTACGAGGAATACCGCCCGTTTACCGCGCTCAAGCACAAGCACGTCGCGCCCTATGACGAACTGGTCAAGGCGCGAGGCCTGCGCTGGCCGGTGGTGGAGCAGCCCGACGGTTCGTGGCGCGAGACGCGCTTCCGCTTCTCCGAGTTCGATGATCCGTTTGTCGCCAAAGGCCGCGGGCAGCAGTTTTATCATTCCACCACCAAGGATGACCGGGCGCAGATTTGGTTCTGTCCCTACGAAGCGCCGCCCGAAGTGCCCGACAAGCAGTATCCCTTCTGGCTGTGCACCGGCCGTGTGCTGGAGCACTGGCACACCGGCACGATGACCATGCGCATCCCGCAACTGTCCGGCGCGATGCCGCATGCCTACGTCGAAATGCACCCGCAGGACGCCGCCGAGCGCGGCCTTCGCAGCGGCGAAACAGTGGTTATCCAGACGCGGCGCGGCAGCCTGGCATTGCCGTTGTGGCTCAACGGGCGCGGGCATCCGCCGCGCGGCACGCTCTTTGTCCCCTTCTTCGACCAGAAGCTGATGATCAACGACCTGACGTTGCACGCGACATGTCCCATTTCGTTCGAGCCGGACTATAAAAAATGCGCCGCCACCGTGACGAAGGCCGCGGCTATCTCACCGGAGCAACGCGCGTGAACGGTGAGGCTCCAAACAAATTTCCGTCGCACCGCAAGGGCACGCAGGTGGTCGTCGCAATGCTCCTCACCGCAGCGGTCAGCGGCTTTTTCATGGGCCTGCAACAGGGCGGCTCGACTCTGAGACGCGATCCCGCCAAAGGCTCCACCGAGACGGAGGAATCGCAGCCAACCGCCAGCGGCGTCCCGCGGGCGGCATCGTATTCGCAGTTGCCGTCAGTCAATTATAAGGCCAACGCGCGGTGGGAAAACCATCTGAAGAAGCTCGTTCAACCCTCCGGGCCGGACGGCTCAACTGCGCATCCGCCCGATGCGCCGGCGGACCTCGCGGAACGAAGAAACCGCCGGGCATTCGACGGCGCGCCGCCGCTGATTCCGCATCCGGTGGACCCCATTTCGCCGGCGTCCTGCCTGGCTTGTCATGGACAGGCCACGCGCATCAAGGACCGCGTGGCGCCGAAGATGAGCCATGCCCTGATGCAGAACTGCACCCAGTGCCACGTGACCGCTGGCGGCCTTGGTTTGAGTTTGCAGAAAATAAACGGGCACGGCCTGGCCGAATCCGAATTTGAAGGGCTGGCCTCCTACGGCAAGGGTGCCCGCGCGTTTGCGGGCGCGCCGCCGCTCGTGCCGCACCCCACATGGATGCGCAGCGATTGTCTGAGCTGTCACGGGCCCGCAGGGGCAAGCCCGTTAAGCACCTCCCATCCTGAACGGGTCAACTGCCTGCAATGCCACGCTACGGCCGCGGGATTGGAGCAACGGCTTTTTTTATCCGATGATGAAATGAAAGGAGCCTCCCCGTGATCCATGAACTATCACGCCGGGAGCTGTTTTCGCGCTGCCTGCAATCGGTGAAGCGCACCGTTGAGGCGGCGAAGCCCAATCCGCGTTCGATTCCGCGCGTGGCCATCATTCAGGGGCGCTATTGCTTGGCTTACCGGAATCTTCCGTGCTCTGTCTGCCGCGAGCGTTGTCCCGAGGCGGAGGCGATTGTAATTGAGCGCGGAATTCCACGAGTGAACGCCGACGCCTGCACCGGTTGCACCGTCTGCCGCGATGTCTGCCCCGCGCCGCAGAACGCGGTTTTGCTGCTGGCGCGGCGGACCATCACCATTGAGGGAGGAAAAAATGAAAAACCAAGCCAAACCAGACCATCCGTCCCACGAAACGCTTTCCCTGCCTGACCTGCAGAACGCATGGATTGACAATGAGACGGCCGCATACGTGTGCGACGATATCGCCGCCTGCGGCGACGCTCTTGATGTCATGCCTCGCCTTGCCACAGGACATTATGCAGTGTGCGGATTCATGTCACTGGAGGCGGGGCGGCATCTGTTCTTCAGCGGACAGGCCGGAGGCTTGCAAATCCGCTACCGGCACGCCGGCAGCGAATGGTGGGACACGCTGATGCATCGGGAGGACAAGATTCGGGTGGTGCGGATCGAGCATCGATTCTGACCTTCCGGCTTGGGCATTGTTTTTGCGATTTCAAGGCGCGTTGGTTCCCGATCCTGGCGAGTAATTGATGCGGTACATTTTCCCGGCCTTGTCTTAGGAGGCAAACAACAAGCCATCAAGTTGAAATGCGGCAGTTCACTGCCTACTCCCTTGTAATCAATGGTGACAGCACATGAGGCGCGCTGTCATTGGTTCCCACGCTGCATGTGGGCGGTTGGCCGACGGGATTCAACGAGTAGATGCCGCCCGCGGGGCAGGCCCGAGAGATTTTGATGTAACGCCGTTCACCGACAATGTCGGTCCAGTCGGGCAGATCGCCCTTGGCTTTGCGGTTGTCCAAGGCCCATTGCTCCTTCGCGCCGGAAAGCTGTTTGAGCCAGGCAATGCATGTATTGGAGGCTGGAAACCTTTTATTGGGTCGTGAGACTTTTGGGAAAAGCCAAAATGCGAAGAGCAAAACGACAAAGAAAATCAGGACTCGAACAATCCATAGTTCCTTTTTTTCCTCTGAGGTGAGCATGGCCCGGTTTTATTTCGCCACGCGTTCCAGATAGGCCAACTGCACGTCCCCGGGAACGAGCTTCAGGCCCAGGTGGATGATCTCCAGCGCGGCGGCGCGGTCGCCGTGTTGCAGGCAGGCCTTGGCGCCGACGGCGGCAGAGTGCGACGGCGGCATGGGAAATGTTTCCGGCCGCAGCGTGGTGATGTCGAAGTGCGCGAGCGTCTCCCGGATGGACTGCACCGCGTCGCGCCAGCCTTCGGGCGTGATTTGGATCGCCGCCTCGGCCTGCACCATTTTTTCAAACACCGGGCTGAGTCCTGGCGCGGTCGGCTTACCCTTGGGGAAGGCGTCGTCAGGTCGAAAGATGAGCTTGAGCAGCGGGGCGAAGGAATAGACTTCGTGGCCGTTTTTGCCGAAAGTCTCGTTCATTCGCCAGCCGTAATAGTGCATCAGGTTCGGGTTGCCCGAGGGAAAGAGGCCGAACACCGGCCCCAGCAGTTCGTCGGGCAGCGCGGCCAGCGCGGCGCGCTTCCGCTCCGGCGCCAAAGCCGCCTGCATGGTGCGCTCATCGAAAACGAACAGGCCAAAGGCGCCTTGTGTTCGATAAAAGGCCCGGATGGCCGCATGTTCGAGCAACGGATGCGCGTCCGTCTGCACCGGCCCCGGACCGGCAATGGCGAAGGCCGTGGCCTGTGAGGCAAGCTGCCGCGCCCACAATGCCTCAGGCGTCCGAAGCCCGATGGCTTCGAGGTCGGCCCTGACCAGCGGCCGCGCGTAGAGTTCTCCGAAGCGTTCGGGCGTCGAAGTCCACGGCTGCTGGGAGCCGACGAGGATGATGTCGCCGATGACCGATTCCCAGATTTCCATGTGCGGGAAGACGCTGTTGAACGTGCGCAGCACCATCGCGACCACCTCGTCCTCGGTCTCATACATGTGAAACCACTGCGCCATCACGCCGCCGGGCTTGAGGCGGCTGGCGGCCAGCTCATAAAACTCGCGCGTGAACACGCTGCCGATCCCGGCGGTCCACGGGTTGGACGGCTCGCTGATGATGATGTCGTACTGCCGCGGTGAAAGCTTCAGCACGGTGCGGGCGTCTTCGTAAAACAGTTTCGTCCGCGGGTTGCTCAGGACGGAACGGTTCTGCGGCTCGAACAACTTTGAGGCCTCCAACACAGGGCGGCAGTTTTCCGCGACGACCACCTGGTCCACCGGATGGGCCAGCAGGGCGCCCGCCGTGATGCCGCTGCCAAAACCGAGCACAAACACATCGCGGCTTTCCGGGCGCGCGGTCATGGGCAAATGCGCCAGCAGGTATTGGGTGGAAAGGTCGTCCTGGCTGGAGGCATCGGGCTTGCCGTTGATGGTGAGAATCAACTGCGTGGTGCCGCGTGCGGTGGGCGATTCCTTCACCACCACCGTGGCGTCGGCGCCGTCCTTGTAGAAGCGCCGCTGAGTCGCGGCAAATTCATGGCGCATCTTCTCCGCCGGCTCGATCGAGGGATCCTTCCATCGAAACGCGCCGGAAGTCATCACGCGCCGCCACGGTTCGTTGCTCGCGAAGGCCGCGATGAGGAGCAGCGCCAGCACGCCGCCCGAGACGGCTTGCATGGCTCGCGTTCCCTGCAAGCTGCGCGCCAGCGCGGCGACACACAGAAGAATTCCCAGCGCCGCAAGCGACGCGTGCAATCCCAGCAACGGCATCATCACGAATCCCGCCGCCAGCACGCCGGTCACCGCGCCGAGGGTGTTCCACGTCAGCAGGCGCCCGACGTGATTGGCCAAAGTTAAGGACGTGGTGCCGATCAGCCGGATGCACAGCGGCACGACCACGCCCAGGCAGGCTGCCGGGATGCCCAGCAGCACAATGGAGATCAGCGCCGTGAGCGCCAAGTGCCACGCGTAGCCACTGCCGGTTGCGCCCAGCTTGTTGCGCCAGGTGACGTAGGCGATGGTCCACTGCTCAATGCTGAAAAGAAAAAGACCGATCATCGCCGCTGCGCCCAGCAGGAGGATCACCACTGTCTCCTCGCGGATGAACCGTCTCATGCGCGGCATGGACATCACCAGGCTTCCCGCGCCGATGCCCAGGATGAACGCCATGAGCATTGTGGAAAACGCCTGTAACGACGCGCCGAAAATCAGCGACAGCGCCCGTGCCGCCAGCACTTCCATGCACATGGAAATGGCGCCCGTCGCAAAGACCAGCAGGCAGCTTTTCTTCAGCAGCGCGGTCATGTCCGCGGCGGGTTCTCCGGAAGCGCCTTCTGCCGCAGTCGGCGCGGAGGGCGCGATTTTATTTTCTTTGGAGGAAATAAACAGCGCGGCCAGACCGATGACGCCGTTGACAATGCCGGTTCCCAGCAGCGTGCCGGTCAGCCCAAACTGGTTGACCAGGAAAAATCCCGCCAGGCCCGCGCCGGTGACCGCGCCCAGGCTGTTGATCGCGTAGAACAGCGCCGTGTTTCGGCCCGCGTCGGCGCTCTGGCGCGCGAGCCACGCGGCCAGCAGCGGCAGCGTGCCGCCCATGAGCACGGTCGGCCCGAGCAGCAGCGCGAGGCTGATGGCGCCCTTCAGCAGGAGCAGCAAAAAAGGCTGTTCCAGTAGGCCCGCTCCGGACTTGGCAAACACCGAGTCCGCTCCCAGGTAGAGCGCGTGAAACGCCAGCGCGTAAAGGCCGATGGCCAGTTCAATGACGCCATAAATGCGGATGGGGTTGCGCGCGGCGTCGGCGAACCTGCCGAACAGGCGGTTGCCCAAGGCGAGCCCGCCCATGAAGATGGCCAGCACCGTCGCCTGCGCCTGCACCGTGCTGCCGAAGATCAACCCCAAATATTTGGACCAGACAACTTCATAGACCAGTGCGGTGGCGCCGGAGGAAAAAAACAACAGAACGATGAGCTGGAAGGCGAGTTTCACGGGTTTGGTAAATAAACGGGAACGCCCCGCGCCCTGGCAAGGAAAAGCTGGATTGGCAGAGCGTTTCAATGAGCGGAGGGCCACTTGACGTGGCCGAGTGCCGGGAGTTCCATGCGTCGATCAAGTCCCGCAGAAGGTCCGGCAGATGGGCGTGCCCGGCGGCGGCGGGTTGAGCAACTCGGCGGGCTGGCCGGCTTCGTCGTAGGGGCGGGACAAGGCGGACAACAGACGTTCCAGCGGCGCCAGGTCGTTTCGCCCGGCCGCTGCCAGCGCGGCTTCCACCTCATGATTGCGAGGAATCACCGCCGGGTTGGTGGCGTTCATGAGTCGGGCCGCTTCCGCTCGGGGCTGCGGCTGACGCGCCAGTCGCGCGGTCCAGCGCGCATGCCACGCGTTAAACACGGTATCGTCCTTCAGCGGCAATTTTCCATCAGGATTCAACTTGCGAAAGGTCTCGGTGTAATCGGCTTTGGCTTGGTGCATCCAGCGCAACAATTCTTCGGCCAGCAATTCGTCGTCCGGTTCGGATGTGAACAGCCCGAGCTTGGCCCGCGTGACCTCCAGCCAGTTTGCGCGGAAGCGGTCCTGGAATTTTTCCAAAACCTCGGTTGCCTTTGCCACGGCTGTTTCAGGGGTGGGGTCCACCAAGTGCAGCAGCGCTTCGGCAAACCGCGCCAGGTTCCACGCGGCAATCCCCGGCTGCTGGCCGAAGGCGTAACGCCCATGATAATCAATGGAACTGAAGACCGCCGCGGGGTCATAGGCGTCAATGAAGGCGCACGGCCCGTAATCAATTGTCTCGCCGGAGAGCGCCATGTTGTCGGTGTTCATCACACCATGCACAAACCCCACCCGCATCCACTGGGCAATGAGCGACGCCTGCCGTTCCATCACGCCCTCCAGCAGGGCCAGGGCCGGATTTCCGGCTTGCGCCCGGTCGGGGTAATGCCGTTCCAGCGTGTAGCCGGTCAGGACCCGCAATGCCTCGGTGTCCCCCAGCGCAGCAAAATATTCGAAGGTCCCCACGCGAATGTGACTGGCCGCGACGCGGGTCAGCACCGAGCCGGGCAACGGTTGCTCGCGGAAAACCGGTTCGCCCGTGACCACCACTGCCAGGCTGCGGGTCGTCGGGATGCCCAGGGCGTGCATGGCTTCGCTGATCAAGTATTCCCGCAGCATCGGGCCCAGGGCGGCACGGCCATCGCCGCGACGGGAATAGGGCGTCGGGCCCGAGCCTTTTAACTGGATGTCAAACCGCTCACCTGTGGGCGTGCGATGTTCCCCCAGCAGAATGGCCCGTCCATCGCCAAGGCGGGTCAGATGCCCGTATTGATGGCCGGCATAGGCCTGGGCAATTGGCTCGGCGCACGGAGGAAGCGTGTTTCCGGCGAACATCGCCGCCGCGTCCGGGCCGCGCAGCGCCTCGGGGTCCAGCCCCAGCGACCGGGCCAGCGGCTCATTGAACATCACCAAGCGCGGTTGGGCGACCGGTGACGGGTTGACACGGCTGAAGAAGGGGTTCGGCAATCGGGCGTAGGAATTGTCGAAACGCCATCCGGCGCGCATGGGATCGGGTCGCCCGGGTTGGTTGTTGTTCATCTCGGCTTAAGGATGCCCTTCCGGGTCCGTATCGACTACAACAAATCGGGCTTGCGAAGGATGATTTGAGGGCGCTGCGGTTGGTCAGCGGCACAGCCGAACTTGATAGCTGGTTTATTTCCGGGTGATTTTAAACGCTGTTCCAAGGAACCAGCCCACGAGAGCCCCCGCCAGGCCGGTGAGGAAAATGACCAATGCCAGCGAGGCGGAGAACTGCCACACCATAAACCGAATCGTCACCACCGCCGAGTTTTGCATCGCAAAGAGGCCCACGAGGACGAGCAGCACAATGCCGATAATAAGCTTCAATTTCATACAAGTCCGCGATCCATTGAGTTTCCAGAGCCGGACGGCCCGAGCCTACGCCATGATTTCCTTCACCACGTGGCCGTACACGTCGGTGAGTCGGAAGTTCCGGCCATCAAAACGGTAGGTCAGCTTTTCGTGGTCCAGCCCCAGCAGATGGAGAATGGTGGCGTGCAGGTCGTGCATGTGGACCTTGTTCTCAATGGCCGCGTGGCCGAACTCGTCAGTCGCGCCGTAGGCAATGCCGGGCTTGATGCCGCCGCCGGCCAGCCAGACGGTGAACCCGCCGGGATTGTGGTCGCGCCCGGTGCCGTTGTTCTGCGCGTAGGGGGTGCGGCCAAATTCCCCGCCCCACCAGACAATGGTGTCCTCGAGCAGCCCGCGCTGCTTGAGGTCGGCCAGCAACGCGGCCACGGGCTTGTCCACCTTGCGCGCGTGCTCCTCGTGCTTGGGCATGTTGGAATGCTGGTCCCAGGCCGGGTTGTTGGAGTTGTCGCCGTAATTGACCTGCACGTAGCGGACGCCCGCCTCGCAGAGCCGGCGCGCCATGAGGCATTGGCGGCCAAAGTTGTCGGTTGGCTCCTCGCCAATGCCGTACATTTCCAAGGTGGAGCGCGATTCCTTGGAGATGTCCATCGCCTCGGGCGCGTTGTTCTGCATGCGCCAGGCCAGTTCATAGGAGTTGATGACCGCTTCCAGTTCCTGATCGCCGGGATTGCGGCGCAACTGCTCCTGGTTGATGGCGCGCAACAGCTCAAATTGTTTTCGCTGTTCAGAAAATGAAAGGGATGAGTTGGCGAGGTTGCGGATGGTCGAGTCGGCGGCGGGCAGGCCGGAGCGCCCGATGGCTGTGCCCTGGTACACCGGCGGCAGAAACGCATTGCCGTAGTTGCGCGGCCCGCCGTTGCCCGACGACGGGCTGATTGTGACGAAGCCGGGCAGGTTTTCGTTCTCGGTGCCCAGACCGTAGTTCACCCAGGAGCCGATTGAGGGGCGAATAAAGTTGGTCGTGCCGGTGTGCAAAAAGAGGGTCGCCGGGCCGTGCGCCACACCCTCGGTGTGCATGGAATGAATAACGCAATAATCGTCGGCGTGTTTGGCCATGTGGGGAAACAGCTCCGAAACCCAGCGCCCGCTCTGGCCGCGCTGCTTGAATTCCCACAGTGGCTTCATCACCCGCTGCGCCGCTCCGGAGCCGGTCTTGGCCACGGCCCGCGCGTCATCGAAATGCAGCATCTCACCGTCCTTTTTGTAAAGCGTGGGCTTGTAGTCAAACGAGTCCACGTGGCTGACGCCGCCCTGCATGAACAGGAAAATGACGCGCTTGGCCCGGGGACGGAAGTGCGGCGTCCTTGCGGCCAGCGGATTGCTCGCGGCGCGCGCGGCGTTCTGCGCTGTCAGCCCGGCAAGCGCGAGGTAGCCGAAGCCGCACGCGACGGTCTTGAGCGCGTGGCGGCGGGTCATGGGAAATGGCGTTTTCATAGGCGATTCATCAGTTGATGTGGCGGAAATCGGCGCTGGCAAACAGGGTTTGGTAAAACTGGGCCAATGTTTTCTGACGCGCCTCGGCGTCCTGCCTTTCATTTTCTTTGCAGTCGAGGAACCGCATGGCCAGGTCGCGTTCGCGCGGAGTCGGAAGCCGCCCCAATGCCGTGCGATAAGCCAGGTCAACCAAGGCCGACTCCGTCCTCGAACCGGATGCCAGCGCGCGGCTTGCAGCGACCTCGGCCTGCTCCAGCACAAAGGGATGGTTCATCAGGAACAGGGCCTGCGGCGCGACGGTGCTGGCGTTGCGCACGCCGACCGGGGCGTTGATGTCGCCAAAGTCGAAGACTTCAAACAGCTCCAGTCGCTTGTTGCGGAAGGCGGGTGTGTACACGCTGCGCAACGTGTCGGTGAACTGGTAGCCGTATTCGATGGACTGCGCCTCGGTGCTGTTGGCGTCAATTTTGCCGGCTCCCGCGATGGTCAGGCCGCCCCGCTGGCTGAGATTCAACGCGCCGCTGATGGCCAGAATGGTGTCGCGAAGCTGCTCGGCCTCCATGCGGCGGCGGTTCTGCCGCCAGAAGAGGCGGTTTTCCGGGTCGGCGGCCGACGACTGCGCCCACGCTTTCTTTCCATCGGATATCGACGCGAGCTGATAGGCGCGCGAGAGCATGATTTCCCTGATGAGGCGCTTGGATGAACCGCCCTCCTCGATGAACCGGAGGGCCAGGTAATCGAGCAGTTCGGGATGCGACGGCGCTTCGCCGGTGGTGCCGAAATTTTCGGTGGTGCGGACCAACCCCGCGCCAAACAGCCAGGCCCAGACGCGGTTCACATAGACCCGGGCGGCCAGCGGATTTTCCGGGCTGGCAATCCAGTCGGCCAGTTCCTTGCGGCCGCTTTGGGCGGTGGGCAAGAGCGCCTGCGGTCCTTGCATGGCCACGGACAGGAACCCGCGCGGAACGGTCTGGCCCAGATTGCGAATGCTGCCGCGAATGTGGATTTGCGTGTCGCTGATGGTGTCGTCGTCGCGCACGCTCATGGCCTGCGGCCGATCCGGCCCCTGCTCGCGCAGTTGCTTCAGTTCGGCCTCCATCCGCTTCACTTCTGCGGCGGCCTTTTGGGCTACTTCGTTGGCGGCGCCGGACTGCGCCTTGGCCAGTTCCTGAACGGGAATGAACTGCACCGCGTCAACGACCACGAATCCGCTTGTGCCCTCGTTGGAAATCAGCACGTAGCCTTCGCCGTTGGCTTCAAAGCGGTATTGTCCGAGGGAAATGAACCGCCCGCCAATCGGCGGCGTGTCGCGCTGGTTCACGCGCACGGTTTCCTCGCCGTCAGCATGGAAGATGGTAACCGGCACGTTGTCGGCGCGGTCGCCGCCGGTGATGTAAGCCAGGCGCACCTCGTAACGGCCGGTCTTGGCGACGGGGGGCATGAAGGTGAGCGTTTTTTCGCCCTTGCCGGTCTTCTGGTCATGGAGATAGCCGTCGCCGATGTAACTCTTGGAAAATTGCGATTTCTTCCAGTCGCCCACGACCTTGGCGCGCGAATCGTCCACTACCACGCCCGGCAGCGACTCAGCGGCGATCGGCATGCCGACCATCATGTCGGTGGCTTTGGCGACAGTGCCCGAGGCTTTTTTCTCGCGGGCCTTGGCCTCGGCGATCTGTTTGTTCAAGGCGCTGATTTTCTGTTCGTGCTCCTGCATCACGCGCTCGGCCTCAGGGTCGAGCGGCAGCGGCGTGTCAATCCAGCGCGCGACGTTGTCGGTGTAGTTGAAGAGAGTGCGCGTGCTGCGCAGAATGCCCGCCATGGCGTAATAATCGCGCGTGGGAATGGGATCAAACTTGTGGTCGTGGCAGCGTGCGCAGGCGATGGTCATGCCCAAAAATCCTTTGCCGATCACGTCGAGTTGCTCGTCCACAATGTCCATGCGCAGCATGCCTTTGTCCTGCTCCTCGTAGTTGGTCGGCCCCAGCGCCAGGAAGCCGGTGGCAATGAGCTGGCGTCGGCGCTCAGCGGCATCCCGGTGCGGCAACAAATCCCCGGCAATCTGCTCGCGGACAAACTGCGCGAAAGGCATGTCATTGTTGAACGCCTCGATCACGTAATCGCGAAACCGCCAGGCGTCCTTGAACAACAGCGTGCGCCCGCCGCCGCTGGATTCGGCGAAGCGCGCCACATCAAGCCAGTGGCGTCCCCACCGTTCGCCAAAGTGCGGCGAGGCCAGCAACTCGTCCACCACGCGCTCGAAAGCGTCCTTGCGTTTGTCCTTCACAAACGCGTCCACCTGCTCGGGAGTGGGCGGCAGGCCGATCAAATCGAAGTAAGCGCGCCGAATCAGCGTGGCCCTGTCGGCGGCGGGGGCGGGACGCATCTTGCGTTCCTCAAGTTTCGATAAAATGAAGCGGTCCAGATCGGTCTGCGGCCAGGACTTGTCCTTGACCGTGGGCGCGGCGGGTTTGGCCGCGGGCTTGAATGCCCAGAAATTGCGGCCCTCCTCGACGGTCATGCCCGCTTTGCCGCTGGCTGTGCCGCCGGCTTGGACACGAGGATCGGGTGCGCCGCGTTTGACCCACTGCGTGAGCGTCTCGATTTCCGTATCGCTCAACTTGGTTTTGGGCGGCATCTGCAAATCATGATCCGTGTAGCGAATCGCCTTGATTGCAAGGCTGGCGTCCGGGTTGCCCGGGACGATGGCCGGGCCGGAATCGCCGCCCTGTTCCCATCCGGCCTTGGTGTCGAGACGCAGGCCGCCCTTGATTTTTTTCTCCTGGGAATGGCACTCGTAACACCGCTCGATGAGGATGGGCCGGACCTGCTTTTCAAAAAATTCAATGCCGTCATCCGCCGCGAAACCAATCGCCGGCATCATGACAATGTGCAGGCAAACGCCAAGAATTCGGTTGGCTAAACAGGCTGGCATGTCGGGTCATCATAAAATGAGGCCGCGCTTCCGGCAAGCCATGCTGTTTTGGCAAATTGCGTTTCCTTTTCCGCCTCCGGGGTTTTATTCTTTGCGGCATGAAAGGCATTGTTCTCGCGGGCGGCGCCGGGTCGCGCCTTTACCCGCTGACGCTGGTCGCCAGCAAACAACTACAGCCGGTTTTCGACAAGCCGATGGTCTATTACCCCCTGACCACGCTCATAGAGAACGGCATTCGCGAGCTTTGCCTTATCTCCACTCCGCACGACCTGCCCCGCTTCTGGCAACTGCTGGGCGACGGCCGCAAATGGGGCGTCACCATCGAATACCGCGAGCAGGCCCAGCCACAGGGCATCGCACAGGCGTTCCTCATCGCCGAATCCTTCGTCGGCAAGGATTCGGTCGCGCTGATCCTGGGCGACAACATTTTTTACGGCGCGGACTGCTTCAAGACGGCCTTCGCGCAGTTTGAATCCGGCGCCACGATTTTTGGCTACCACGTGCAGGACCCCGAGCGCTATGGCGTGGTCGAATTCGACGGCGAGGGCAACGCGATCTCCATCGAGGAGAAGCCCAAAAAACCCAAGAGCAATTTTGCCGTGCCGGGCCTTTACCTCTACGACAACCAGGTTTTGGAGATCACGCGCAACCTCAAGCCCTCGGCGCGCGGCGAACTGGAAATCACCGACGTCAACGTCGAATACCTTCGCCGCAAGCAACTGCGCGTCTGCCGCCTGAGCCGCGGGTTTGCGTGGCTGGACGCCGGCACCAGCTCGAGCCTTCACGAGGCCTCGGCCTACGTGCAGACCATCGAAAAACGGCAGGGCATCAAGATCGGCTGCCCCGAGGAGGCCGCGTTCCGGCGCGGGTTTCTGTCCCAGGAGCAAATTGAAGCAGGCATCTCGCAGATGCCCAACTGCGAATACCGCGAGTATCTTCGCCGCGCCGTGGAGGACATCCAGCGGCACCGCACCTGACGTATGATTCTTCTCCTTGGCGGCACCGGCTATGTGGGACAGGCGTTTGAAGCGGCGCTGCGCGCGCGCGGTTGGAACCACGCCGTGCTGTCGCGAAGCCGCCTCGATTACACGCGCTTTGACGCGCTTTTTAATTACCTCAAAGAACACCGCCCCGAACTGGTCATCAACGCCGCCGGGTTCACCGGCAAACCCAACGTGGACGCCTGCGAAACCGCCCGCGCCGAGACGCTCGCCGGCAACACGCTTCTGCCGCAGACCATCGCGCAGGCTTGCGCAGCCCTGGACATCCCCTGGGGGCACGTCTCCTCCGGTTGTATTTTCTCGGGCGGCAAAATTGTCGAGGGCGGCGCGGAGCGCGTGGAAAAGGACCTCACTCAGTTGGATGTCGTCGCCCTGCGGAAAGTCGGCGCGGTGCGGGGTTTCACGGAGACCGACGAGCCGAATTTCACCTTCCGTCAGCCGCCATGCAGCTTCTACAGCGGCACCAAGGCCCTGGCCGAGGAGGCGTTGGCCGGCGCGGGCCGGGGCTACATCTGGCGCCTGCGCATTCCATTCGACGAGTGCGACAACGCCCGCAATTACCTCTCGAAAATCCAGCGCTACGCCAAGGTGTATGACAACGTCAACTCGCTCTCGCACCGCGGCGATTTCGTCAACGCCTGCCTGGATTTGTGGAAAATGAAAGCGCCCTTTGGCACCTACAACGTGACCAACCCGGGCTTTGTGACCAGCCGGGAAGTGGTGGACATGATCCAGCGCATTCTCAAGCCGGGCCGTGAATTTGAGTTCTGGCAAAATGACGAGGAATTTTACCGCGTCGCGGCCCGGACGCCCCGCTCCAACTGCATCCTGGATGTCTCCAAGCTCCTGTCCACCGGCGTGAAGCTGCGCCCCGTGGACGACGCGCTGGAGAAATCGCTGGAAAACTGGAAGCGGGAAAAATGAACAACAAAGAATCAAAGGCACGAAGCGGATTATGGGTGGAGGTCAAAATCCCGCAGGAAATTGAGAATCTTGCAAGGCAGGCGGTCGATTCCGCCTTCCTCGTTCATCGAGAATTGGGGCCGGGCCTGCTCGAAAGCGCGTATCGGGACTGTTTTTGTCACGAGTTGAGCCTGCGCGGCATTCATTTTAGAAAGGAGATCTTGGTGCCGTTGTGTTATCGCGGAATGAAAGTGGATTCCGGTTTTCGTGCGGATGTGCTGTTGGAGGACAAGTTGGTCGTGGAACTGAAAGCCGTTGAATCCGTGCTGCCCATTCATAAAGCTCAACTGATCACGTATTGAAGGTTCTCGGCATGCCCCTTGGATTGTTGATCAATTTCAACGAAGTGCTGATCAAGAACGGAATTCATCGCACATTGAATTTGAGGAAATCATAAATCCTTTGTTTCTTTGTTGTTCATCATCCTATGCGTTTACTTGTCACAGGCGGGGCCGGGTTCATCGGCTCCAATGTCATTCACCACGTCATCGGCAAGCCGGAGGTGGAGCGGTTGGTCAACCTCGACTGCCTGACCTACGCCGGGCACCTGGAAAACCTGGAGGGCGTGGCGACGCATCCCAAATACGTCTTCGAGCGGGTGGACCTGCGCGACAAGGAGGCCGTCGTCGGCGTCGTGCAAAAGCACCGGATCACCCATGTGTTGCACCTGGCCGCCGAATCGCACGTGGACCGCTCGATTACCGGCCCGGGCGATTTCATTCAGACCAACATCGTCGGCACGTTTCATTTGCTCGAGGCCTGCCGGCATTACTGGTGGAGCCACCCCGACAATTCACGGTTCACGGATCACGCTTCACGCTTCCGCTTCCATCACGTCTCGACCGACGAAGTGTACGGCAGCCTCGGACCCGAGGGTCATTTTACTGAAACCACGCCGTACGCTCCCAATTCGCCCTACTCGGCCAGCAAGGCGGCCAGCGATTTTTTGGTGCGCGCCTACCATCACACCTACGGCATGCCGGTGGTGACGACCAATTGCTCGAACAACTACGGGTCGTTTCAATTTCCCGAGAAGTTCATCCCGGTCATCATCCAGAGCGTCATCGCGCGCAAGCCCATCCCGGTATACGGCGACGGCCTCAACGTGCGGGACTGGCTCTTTGTGCGCGACCATGCCGAGGCGCTGTGGCAGGTGCTCACGCGTGGGCGGTTGGGCGAAACCTACAACATCGGCGGCCATAACGAATGGGCCAACATCCGCATTACCGAGCTGATTTGCGACCTCATGGACGAACTGGCCCCTCAACTGGGCGGCGGCTCGCGACAACTCATCACCTTTGTGAAGGACCGTCCAGGCCACGACCGCCGCTATGCCATTGACGCCTCGAAAATCCAGAGGGAACTCGGTTGGACGCCCGCCCACACCTTTGAAAACGGCATCCGTGAAACCATCCAGTGGTATATTAGCCATCAGGACTGGGTGCGGCGGGTGACGCGAGCGTAACTCCCTGACGAAAATAAAAAACCCGCCCTGCCATTGTGAGCAGAGCGGGTTTTCGAGTCGGGTGATCGCGAATTACTGGTAGGTTACTTCCAGCACGGGCCGATTGGAGCTGGTCGAGTTTTCGCCCGAATACCAGCCGATGTAGTCGTTGCCCAGGTCATCATTGTCATCCAGGGAGAAGTAAACGCGGAACTGTGTTTTTCCGGTCTTGTTCACAAAGCCCAGGCCCGTGGCATTGATGCTGCCGGTGGACCAGGTTCCGTTGCTGCTCGCCGTGCTCATCGTGGCCACCTGATTGGCGTCGGCTGCCGCCTGGAAGTCACCGGCCGCCAAGGCGGTCGAACCGCCGAAGCCAGTGCCGCCCTTGATGTCGGCGTAGCAGGTGCCGTGCGTGGTGAAGGGGCTGGTGCCGCTCAGGGTGCCGCGCTTGAGCTTGAGCACCGCCGAGACAATGGTCGCGCCATCGGGAATCGAGGAGGTGTCGAAGGAGACAAACGCCTTGTATTGCCGGTCGCTGTTGTCATCGCCGGTGCGCAGGGCCGAGGTGCTCGAAAGGGTCGAGGAGACGGTGCCGCCCACATTGGAGGTTTCGGTTGACTCCAAGACATAACCGTCCTCCGAGCCGATGGAGGTGAAAGTGACGACGGTGGGCGCGGCCTGAGTCGTGGCACTGGCCTCGTTGGAATTGGCCGAGGAACCACCGACGTTTGTGGCGCGCACGACGTAATAATAGGTGGTGCTGGCCGACAGGCCGGTGTTGTTGTAGGAGGTGGTGTTCGCCGCCAGGGTGGCAATATCGGTGTAAGGCCCGCCTGCGGTAGTGCTCCGGGCGACAACAAAGTTGTCCTCGTTGTTGGAGTTGTCGGTCCAGGAGAGGTTGATCTGGCTGGAGCTGACGGCGTTGGCCGAGAGGCCGCTAGGGGCGGCTGGCGGCGGAGGCGGCGGGACAAACTCGAACTTGATCGCGTCGGCCATGGCAATTTGGCCGGCCGTCCCGATCGCGTCTGTGATCCGGACATATTTGGTGGTGCCGGTGCCGAAGTTATATTTGCCCAAAAGATTCCATTTGCCGCCGTTGATTTGCTGATTGATCAGGTTGGTGACTGTTCCGCCGTTGTAGGCAATCACGTGCGGGGTATCGATGCCGCGATTGCTGCCCTGGGAATGCCACTCATAGACATTGTAATCGCCGGCAGTGAGGATGTTGGGCGTGTATTGGTGGTAATTGGCGCCAGTGCCTTGGCCTTTGTACTTGTAATCCGAGCCGTATTTGTCAGTGGCCGAGGTGCCCGTGGTCCACGTGCCGACAACTGTGGCTGCGGGGTTGTCGATAATGATGTCGGAAACCTGTCCTGCGGGCAGCGTGGTGAAGGTAAAGTTGCCCGAGACGGCCTCGTTGCCCGAGGAATCCTTCGAGCGAACGCGGTAGTTGTAGAGCGTGTTGGGCGTCAGGCCCGCCAGATCGATGGTGTGGCTAATCACCAGGGTTGCGTCCGATGTGGTCGAGCCGTAGGAGGTCGTCAGGCCATAGTTGACGGCGCTGTCGGAGTTCTCATCGGTCGTCCAGGTGATCCGGGCGGTGGTGTCGGTGATCTGGCTGGAGGCCACGTTGGAGATGACCGGCGGCGTGGTGTCGGCCAAGGGGATCACAATGTTGACATTGACAACGCCACCCGCAGTGACGACCGCCGTGCCGTTGCCCACGCCCAAACCGGGAGCCGTGGCGCTGACGTTCCAGGAACCGACCGGCGCCTCGAAGAAGGCATATTTGCCATGGGCCTCCGAAAACTGGTTGCGGGATGGCGTGGTGGCCAAGGTGACGGTGGCGTTGTAAACTGGAGCCCCGGTGTCCTGGCGGGTGATGGTCCCCTTGACGATGCCCTTGGTGGGCGTGGCCTTCCAAGGAATCGAGGGGACGTTTTGCCAGGTGGGCTGATAGTTGTCACGAACATGGGTGAAGGTGGCCGTCTGATTGACCGTGCCGCTGTTGGGGGTGCGGTAGCTGTAGAACGAGGTGCCCAGGAAACCCTTGTTGCGGACGTATGTCAGTTGCGTGACGGTGTTTTCCTTTGTGTTGAGGTAGGCGCCCGGGCCGACATACACGCGGCGCACGCCTTGGTTGACCCAGGCGTCATCCGTGCGTGTGTTGAAAGTGGGGTTGTCCGAGGTGTAGTTCATTGGGAAGCACAGGTCGATGATGCCCTCGTTGTTCCAGCCTGCCCAATCCTGAAACCTGTTGTTATAGGCGTCGGTGCGGTTTGCGAAAACCGAGACCGACAGCGCCAGGTTGGGCTTGATCGCCAGCAAATCGGAGTTGACCCAGCGCAGGAAGTCGGTCACCTGGCGGCGGCGCCAGGTGGAGAACTGCGCGTCGGCGATCCCGGGCTTTCCGCTCAGACCAAATTCCGCGTTGTATCGGGCAATGGCCGTGTCGTTGTAGCCCGAGTCCTGCTGCGGGTAGCGGATGTAATCCCAGTGGAAGCCGTCGATGTTGTAGCGGCTGACGATGTCCACGGCCATGTTGTAGTTCCAGGTCGTCGCGTCGGGATGGCCGGGATCCAGATAATAGCCCTCGGCCAGGATGGTGGACCCGGCGAAGTTCTTCATCAGGTACTCAGGGTGCAGGTTGAAAACATGTCCGGCCTGCGACGGGGGATTGTTGGTGTCGCCCCAGATAAAGTGTGTGGGCACCCAGCAATGCACCTCGATGCGGGGGCTGCCCGAATGGCACTGGTTGATCAGCTCCTGCAAGGCGTCATACCCTCCCGCAAGGGCTGTGGTGCGTGGCTCCCCGTTGGGCGCCTGCGGCATGTAAAAGGCGTCGCCGCGACGGCGCATCTGGACGATGACCGCGTTGTAGTTGTAGGTGCGGCAATTGTTGACGAGGGTTGTGACCTCGCTTGCGTTGAGGAAGCCCGCTCCCCAGGCATCCACCCAGAAGGCCCGCATTTCGTCCGCCTTGGCGGACGCGACGGACAATGCGGCAGCAAACAGTAGGGAACCGAAGTGAAGTAGTTTTTTCATAGGTTTGGAATGGGCACGCCACACGTGGGCGCGGGCGGACGACATGCCCGACTTGGTGAGGTGTGTGGGGGAGAGCCTGCCAATTTTTACCGGAAAGTAAACTACAAAGTCTTGGGAAAAACGATCGATT
>CALJZV010000212.1 GCA_937983475.1 uncultured Verrucomicrobiales bacterium | reverse complement strand
CATCTCATTTTTCTTCCGCAATTCGGCTTGGCTTTTGGCCAACTGCAGGTTGGCCTGCCGCTCGCGCTCTTCGGCCGCCTTGCGGAACGTGATGTCATGAAAGACGCTCAACAACATCGGATTGTTCTCAACTTCCACAAAGGAATTGAACGACTCCAAATCCGCCGTTTTTCCCGAACGAAATGTCATTCTTCGCTCCATGGTGGTCTCAATTTTCCTCTGGGCAAACCGCTCGCGGAATTTCTCCAGGATATTGTCCCAATCCTCTTCTTCGGAGTAAATGGTGGTAATTGGCTTGCCGACCAATTCCTCAGGTTTCATGCCGACGATATTGCAGAAGGCCGAATTAACCGCGACTATCGTGCCGTCGGCATTGGTCAGGCGCATGCCGTCATTGGCACTCTCCCAGACTGACCGGAAGCGCATCTCAGAAAAGCGCAAACGCTCCTCGGCCAGCTTCCGCTTGGTGATGTCTTCAACCATACCCTCGAAATATTGAATTTTTCCCTGGGAATCCCGAACCGCCCGGGCGTTCTCGGAAATCCAAATGATGCTCCCGTCCTTGCGATAGACACGGGATTCAAAGTCATTGACCACACCTTTTTCCTGCATGATCCGCACAAATTCGCTGCGGCGGTCCGGGTCGACATACAACTGATGGGCTATGTCAGTCATCTGGGTGATCAATTGCTCAGGGGATTCGTAGCCGTAGATGCGGGTGAGGGCGGGGTTCGCGCTGAGGTAATGCCCGTCAGGTGTGGTCTGAAAAATGCCTTCCACGGCGTTCTCAAAGATGCTGCGATATTTTTCCTCGGCAGTCGCCAGCGCCGCCTTGGCCTGCATGCGCTCGATGGCGTAAATGATTGCGCGAATCAACAAGTGGCTCCCCCCCTGCCCTTTGACCAGATAATCCTGTGCGCCGGCATGCACGGCCTCCAAAGCCACCCGCTCGTCGTCCAATCCGCTTAACACGATGATCGGAAAATCGGGAAAAGCTGTTTGCACCTTGTAAAACGTGTCCAACCCGCGGCTGTCAGGAAGGGACAAATCCAGCAGGACGACATCGATGCCGCCCTTTTCAAGGCGCTTCATGCCTGTCTCCAGCAATTCGGCCACTTCCAGTTGAAACTGCACGGTGGTGGCTTTTTGAAACATTTTGCGCAGGATGAACACGTCATCCTGGTTGTCTTCAAACAGCAGCACCCTGATCTGCTTTGTTTCCATGGTCTGAACCTTTTCTCGACGGGAAAATCTAACCCTTAACACGGGTTACGCATAGGGCAAAGAAGCGGTTGGAAACAAGCGATTTATGTTGCCTGAATCCAAGGATCAGGACCCCAACCGCAACACCTCGTCCTGCCGAAACATGGCGATCCATTCCTTGGCATCGGTCCTATCCGAGAGCGAACCGCCCTCCAGTTCGAGTTCCCCGCGGCGTCTTGTAATCAATTTGGCGGAGCCAAACTGCGCCACCTGGCGCGTCGAAAACCGAGACTTGAATTTGCGTATGATTGTTTTCATGCCGCCACAGTGGCATGACTGCCTAGACATTGGCTGTCCAACCCGGAAAATTTCCGAAATCGAAAAAACTACGGCTGAACGGCTTCCGCCTCGTTGAATGGCTCCTGGTCCTCGAACAGCAGATTGACCACCTGCTCGCGGGTCAGCGTTTCGTGCCTTAACAGTGCTTGGGCCAATTTCGCCACCTGGTCTTTCTTTTGCTCGATGATGGACAGCGCTTCCCGATCCGCCGCTTCAAGCATCAGGTTGATTTCCTTTTCAGCCGCTCCCTGCTCGGCCTGGTAATACATTTTCTCGCCCATGCCCCAGTCGTGGATCATTTTCCGGGCAATTTTTTTGGAATTTTCAAGGTCTCCGCCGGCGCCATTGGTGGTGTCCCCAAAGAAAACCTTTTCCGCCGCGCGCCCGCCCATCAGCACCACCAGTTCATCCTTCAGAAAAATTTTGCTGTGCAGATGCTGGTCCTCAACCGGCAACAGCGTCGTGACGCCCAGCGCGCCGCCGCGAGGAATGATGCTGACCTTGTAGAGCGGCGGCAAAAGGGATTTGTGCAAATTAATGACGGTGTGACCGGCTTCATGGTAGGCCACAATTTCTCGCTCATCCCGGCACAGAACCATGGACTTGCGTTCCCGCCCCCAGCGAACCTTGTCCCGGGCTTCTTCCAGTTCCGGGAGGGCGAGCGTGTCCAGATTTCGCTGGGCGCAAAGAATCGCGGCCTCATTGACGAGACTGGCGAGGTCCGCGCCGGACATTTCCACTGTCGTCTGAGCAAGAATGTCCAGCGTGCGGTCCTTGTCCTGAATCGGCTTGTCCTTCGCATGAACATCGAGAATGGCGCGACGACCCCGGCGGTCAGGCAGGGGCACAAACACCTTTCGGTCGAATCGTCCTGGCCGCGTCAACGCCAGATCGAGATCCTCCGGACGGTTGGTGGCGCCAATCACCACAATACCGTCACTGGACTCAAAACCATCCATCTCGGCCAGCAACGCGTTATTGGTCTGCTGCAACTCATTGTGCCCCTCGGCGGTGCGTTTCTTGCCAAGGCAATCAATCTCATCAATAAATATGATCGCCGGACGGTTCTTCCGGGCCTGACTGAAAATTTGCCGGACACGCCGCGCGCCGACACCCACGAAGACTTCATTAAAATCACTTCCGTGCGCGCTGAAGAAATGAGCGTTAGCCTCGCCGGCAATGGCTTTGGCCAGCATGGTTTTGCCGGTGCCCGGAGGACCGATCAGCAAAATACCCTTGGGCAAGTGCGCTCCCAGCCGACGGTATTTTTCCGGATGCCGCAGGAAATCCACGATTTCCTGCACTTCCGCCTTGGCCTCCTCGATGCCGGCGACGTCATTGAAGCGCGCATTGGGCCGGTGCCTTACCTCGTGGCGTTTTTTGCTGTTCCCTATGTTGAGCTGATGAAACACCAGGTAGAGCACCAAACCCGCAATCAGCAACGGCGGCAGCAAACTCAGCACCTGCGCCTTCGCGCTCTTGGTCGGCAAGTCCACCTTGACTCCCGGTTGCGCCAGCAAAGCCGCCAAGGTAGCGGCGTCCAGGTGCGTGACGATGTTGAATTCATTTGTAGCGCCATCGGACCTGCAAAGGCCTTCCAATGTGTAAATGCCATCAAACCCTGTCGGGCTGATTCTCGTCTCAAAAATGGATCGATTGGCCACCCACTGCTGAATCTCGTGATGCGCGACCTCCTTAGGGGCGGGTTTTTTCCAAACAAAATAGACAGCCAGCGTAGAAATGAGCAGGCAAAGGCCCGCAATGAAATAAATAAACCTCCGATTTTTGAACATGCGTAATCCTCCTTTGGCCGAAGCCGAGGGAGGAGGAACAAGTCTCGTGCCAAGCAAGCAAAACTCAATTAAAGTCAATTCAATCGACTGACGGCATTCCACAGAGCCTTGCCGCTGTTCCTCTGAAACAGCCTATAATTAAGGCCCTGTCCTTGAATAGCGCTGGCCTGTATCGAATGGAGACAAAGACCAACGGCTCTCCGAATGCACTTCTCTCAATGAAGGTGAGCAATAAATGAAGATTGAAATGGTGCCGACGGAGGGGGTCGAACCCACACGGCCTCGCGGCCAATGGATTTTGAGTCCATCGCGTCTGCCAATTCCGCCACGTCGGCATCCAAATCTATCAATGAAGCGGACGCTCGCAGTTATTTCCGCGCGGCCATGACCAGCCGGGTCCGTTTCGCAGGCTGTTACTTATATGTGGGTTTGCCGCAAAGGCAAGCGCCCAGTTTGTTCACGTGCATTTTTCCCGATTTCACATGCTGTTTCTTTGGCGACATCGCGCCCAAAACCCACTACAGTCCGGCCCGGTCATCCCAATCCCATGCAATACCTAGTTACCAGAGAAGGCCAGAATTACGGCCCCTATTCCATCGAGGAATTAAAAATCTATCTTCAATCAGGCCGGCTTGCACCGGAAGATTTAGCCTGGCACGAAGGCGACACAGAGTGGCGCCCCCTCTCCAATTTGCCAGAACTGGCCCATGCCACCGCGCCGACCGTTCTTTATCACCATGTGTCGCCGCTAAAGTTTGTCATCATGTCCATCGGCACCTTGGGCCTGTATGAGCTGTATTGGTTTTACAAGAACTGGAAATACGTCCGCACCCGCGACAACAGCCGTATCATGCCGTTCTGGCGGGCGATTTTTTCCCCCGTATGGTGTTATTCACTGGGCAAAGATGTTTTCAAAAGCGAAGGGCGAGCGGACCTGACCCTCTTGTCGATCGTTGCCGTAACCTATTTGATTCTCAGCGTAGTCTGGCGTTTGCCCGATCCCTATTGGCTGGTCAGCGTGTTTTCCTTCGTGCCGTTGTTGGCATTGGTTCGCGCCATCGATGCCACAAACCGTGAATTGGGACTGAAATCAGAGAAATACAACCGCTTCAGGCTGCATCATGTTCTTGTCTGCCTGATAGGCTCCTCGGTGCTGCTGTTTGCAACGCTTTCCTCCGTCAACTATTTCCCCAGCACCCAAGTGATTACGGGCGAGCGTCTCTGGCAAAAAGACCTTCAATTTCTTCGTGATAAAGAGGTGATCACCCCCTCCGAATCCATTCTCTTTTTTTATTCTTCCGGCCTGCTGTCCATCGAAAGCGACGGCAACCTGATCACCGACCAACGCGTCGCGTCCTACTATTACGATTTAGAGGCCGAGGATTGGATCGTTGAAAGCGCCCGCTTCGAGGAAATTGAAAATATTGAAGTCCATTTTTCCGAATCCGCCATTGAAGACACCGAAATAATCGTTTCAACAGGAAAGGAAAGCGGCTTTGTCCTTCAACTGTCCGCGGAGAACAAACGCGACCGCCTGTTTGTGGATAAATTAAAAGAGCTGTGGAGAAAACATCGTCCCGACCTGCCGGTCGCAGGCAAATAAAACGTCCCCCTCAGCATCGCCTTTGCTGCCTTTGGATTTGCCCCGCTCCACTTGCGGTTCTATTCTCCCGCCCCATGAGCGATTCAAACCCGACTTTGCAGGACAAAATCGGCCAAATGGTCCTGGCTGGCTTTCGCGGCTTTCAGGTGTCCGCGATTGACCCGATTGTCCGCGATCTGGCCAACCGCAACCTGGGCGCGGTCATTTTATTTGACCAGGAAATGGCCGACACCCACATCAAGGGCCGCAACATCCAGTCGCCCGAACAGGTTCGTTCCCTGGTGCAATCACTGCACTCGTCCGCCAAAACACCGTTGCTGGTGTCCATTGACCAGGAAGGCGGGCGCGTCAATCGGCTCAAGGCCGATTACGGTTTTCCAGAAACCCTTTCCCACGAGGAACTGGGCAAGCGCGATGACCTTTCATTTACCTATGAACACGCCGAACTCATCGGCAAAACTCTGGCTGGACTGGGCATCAATTTGAATCTCGCCCCAGTCGTGGACCTGGACGCCAACCCCGACAATCCGATTATCAAGGGCAAAAAGCGCAGCTTCCACTCTGACCCGGAAATTGTGGCAAAACACGCCATTGAGTTCGCTCGCGCTCATCACAAGCACGGCGTCATCACATGCTCCAAGCATTTCCCGGGGCACGGCAGCGCCATGGGTGACACGCACCTCGGCATGGTCAATGTGACCAAGGCCTGGAACGAACGGGAGTTGATTCCGTTTCAACGCATGATCGAGGCTGGCGTGGCCGAAGTCATCATGACCGCGCACGTGTTCAACACCAACCTCGACCCGGAACGTCCGGCCACATTGTCCAGACGCGTGCTGCAAGGCCTGCTGCGCGACAAACTCGGCTACAAGGGGCTGATCATCAGCGATGACATGGAAATGAAGGCCATTTCGGGCCATTACGGCCTTGAAAACGCCATTCAGTTCGGCATCGAGGCCGGCCTGGACATTCTCTGTTTCGGCAACAACATGAGTTACGATTTGAACATCGGCGAAAAAGCCATCGGCATCATCCGGCATCTCGTCGAATCAGGAAAGATTCCCGAATCGCGCATTGATGAATCCTACCGGCGCATCATTGCGATGAAGCAGCGCCTGCTTAAGCCCGCGCTGGACAGTAAATAAAAGCCTGTTTATCGCCAGAAACCATGCCCCTCGACACCTTGCAGAGGATTTGATAGCAAGTCGCCTTCATGTCGCGTGAGAACTTAAAAAATGCCAGCCGCATTGTCGTGAAACTCGGTACCGGTGTCCTGACCGATTCGCGCAAGCAGCCTGATCTGGCCCAAATGAAGCAACTGGTGGCGCAGATGGCCTCTTTGCGTAACGCTGGCAAGGAGATTGTGCTCGTGACATCCGGCGCGGTCGGCGCCGGCATGGGCGTGCTCGGTTTTGACAAGCGCCCGCCGGAACTGGCCGCGCAACAGGCCTGCGCCGCCGTCGGACAATCCCGCCTGATGGCGACTTATGAGAAATTATTCAGCGATTTTAGCCTCAACGTCGCCCAGGTGTTGCTGACGCATTCGGACCTGCAACACCACGAGCGGCACCTCAACGCCCGCAACACGCTGGTCACCCTGCTCCGCCACGGCGTGGTGCCCATCATCAATGAAAACGACGCTGTCTCCTTCACCGAACTCAAATTCGGAGACAACGACAAGCTCTCAGCCCTGGTGGCATGCCTGTTGCCCGCCGACCTTCTGGTCATTTTAACCACTGTGGATGGCGTGATTGAAAACTTCGGAAAAGCCAACGCCCGCACGCTGACAACCATTGAAAAAATAGACGCCGCCCTGGAAAGCATGGCCGGCGGCACCACCAGCGAAACGGCCGTGGGCGGCATGACGTCGAAAATCCAAGCCGCCAAAATCGTTACGCGCTCGGGCATTCCGCTGGTCATCGCCTCCGGAAAAAATAAAACCGCTCTGGAAACCATCCTGCGCGGCGAGAACGAAGGCACGCTGTTCGTGCCCCGCGACACCAAACTGCCCAGCCGAAAACGCTGGATCGCGTTTTTCCATTCGCCTCGAGGCGCCCTTTATGTCGACGACGGCTGCAAGGATGCCTTGCGCGAAAAAGGCACCAGCCTGTTGCCGCCGGGTATCACCCGTTGCGAAGGACGATTCGACGAGGGCGAAGTGGTTCGCGTGTGCGACGCCAACGGGACCGAATTTGCCCGCGGCATCGCTGGATGCGACTCCAGCGCGATCAAGGCAGGCAACCTGCCACGGACTGAAGTTATTCACCGGGACAATTTGGTGATTTTATGACGCGAAGAATAAAGCTTGAAACGTGAAAAATGTTTCGCGCACACGTTTCATTTATCTATGCCCCAGAAATCCGCCATCCAAGACCTGCTCGCCATCATGGCCAAACTGCGATCTCCGCAGGGCTGCCCGTGGGACCGTGAGCAGACACACATGACACTTCGCTTCCACGCCGTGGAGGAAGTGTACGAACTGGTGGATTCCATTGAGGCGGGCGATGACCATGAAATACTGGAGGAACTGGGCGACCTGCTGCTTCAGGTCGTCTTTCATTGCCAGCTTGCCAAGGAGCGAAGCGCATTTGATTTCGAGAAGGTCACGCGCAATATCGCCGACAAGCTGATCCGGCGGCATCCCCATGTCTTTGGCGATGTAAAGGTCAGAAACGTGGACGAGGTCTGGGCCAACTGGGAACAAATTAAACGGGCTGAGAAACATGGCACCAAGCATCATCGCGCCTCGGTTCTGGACGGCATTCCGAAGCACCTCCCCGCCCTGCTTCGCGCCGAGAAACTCGTCAAGAAAGCCCGGAAGGCCAAACTGATCCCTGAAAAAGCTCCCGCCCGAAAGCTCACCAAAAGCCAACTCGCCAAGAAACTGTTTGAACTGGCTGAATTCGCGCAACGCAAAGGCTGGAACGCGGAAGACCTGCTTCGAGCGGAAACCAACCGCCGCGAAAAAGTCCTGAGGAAAAAAGAGACCAAAATGTCTTCTTAGACCGGATTCGTTCTGGTGAATTTGACTGGCTCCGTCCAATGGTGAACCTCTTCCGTGGACTGAGCCATGTAGATGTTTTTGAGCCAGTTCTGGTTGTCCGTGTTGGGAACATCCTCGCGGTAATGCGCGCCACGGCTCTCCTGGCGCAGCAGCGCGCTTCGTGCAATGAGTTCGGAAGAGGCCAGCATGTTGCGCAGGTCCAGCGCCTGTTGCCAGGTGAGATTGAAAGCGCGTCCTCCGGGCACAGCCATCTGTTCGGCGCGCTTTTTCAGAGAAGCAATATCCGTCAATGCGACTTTTAATTTCTCACCGGATCGGACAATGCCGGCCTTTTCCCACATGACTTTGCCAAGCTCGTCGCGCAGACACCATGGGGATTCGTGGTGCGTGGTGCGTGATGCATGATTGGAAAGAAGAAAACGGGTCGCAGAATTTTGCGCTTCAGCAATTTGTTCATTCCGGGGCGACTCGTGCTTTATATTTTTCACCCACCTGGCCACGGCATCGCCCACACGCGCGCCAAACACAGTCGATTCCGCAACGCCATTGCCCCCCAGCCTGTTCGCGCCGTGAACCCCGGCGGAATCCTCGCCTGCGGCAAACAGCCCCTCGATGTTTGTAAAACCGTCCTTGTTGATGCGGATGCCTCCCATGTTGAAGTGGGCGGTCGGACAGACCTCCACTTTTTCGCGCGCCAGATCATATCCAATGCGCAGGCAACGGTCTCTCATGCCGGCGAAATTCTTTTCAACGAAATCCGCGCCCAAATGGGAAACGTCAATGAACACCGCGCCGTTTTCAGTTCCGTGGCCCGCCATGATTTCCATGTAGCTGGCTCGGGAAACCCGGTCACGTGTGGACCGCTCCATTTTCTCCGGGTCATAGTGCTCCATGAATCGCTCACCGGAGCCGTTGAATAAATGAGCCCCCGCGCCGCGCAATCCTTCCTCAAGCAATGCGCCATTGAGCCGCGAACCGGGCACGACTAGTCCAGTGGGATGAAACTGGACCATTTCCATGTCCATGAGATGCGCCCCGACGCGAAAGGCCATGCCGATGCCATCGCAGGCCTTTTCCTGGGCACAGGCGGAGCGTTGATACATGAGCGGCCCCGCGCCGGTTGCGAGTATGACCGCCTTGCATTTTACGAGAAGGAATTCACCGGTTTGAATATCGAGAAGCACCGCGCCGATGACTCGCCTGCCATCAGTGCTGGTGAGAAGCTCCAGTCCGCGTGTGTTTTGAAGGACAGGTATGCCGGATGCGAAAATCTGGTCCCGAAGCCGGGACATGATTTCAATGCCGGTCAAATCTCCCACATGAACGGTGCGGTCGAAACTTTGGCCGGCAAATGGCTTCTGGTGAATGGAGCCATCAGGCGCGCGATCAAACAAACAGCCGATCTTGTTTTCCAGTTCCTTGACGATGCGAGGCGCGTCTTCGACAAGGTGCCAGGCAAGCTCCTGGTCGTTGAGAAAGCCGCCTCCCTTGATGGTGTCCAGAAAATGCGCCTCGACCGAGTCCTGTGGATTGAGCACGGCGTTGTAACCGCCCTGAACCATGCGCGTGCAGCCGCTTTTTCCCAGCATTCCCTTGGAAACGAGAAGAATTTTTTGGGATGGATCGTGCCAGTAAGCATGAAGCGCGGCCATCAAGCCTGCGCCGCCCGTTCCGAGAATCAAAATATCGGTGGAAATCGGCTCAGGCATGGGAGTGAGTTCAGGCGCCGCACTGGGCTTTTTGGCGAAGCGCATGATCCACGAGCACCAGAGCGGTCATGGCCTCGACCATGGGCACGGCCCGAGGCAGGACGCAAGGATCGTGGCGACCGCGCGCCTTCAGACGCGTGTTTTTATATCGAGTGTCCACGGTGTCCTGCTCGTGCATCACGGTGGCAACCGGCTTGAAGGCGACGCGGAAATAGATGGTTTCCCCGTTGGAGATGCCGCCCGGGATGCCGCCCGAAAAATTCGTCACCGTACGAACCTTACCGCCTTTCATGCGGAAAGGATCGTTATGCTGAAGGCCGGTCATCAGGACACTGTCAAACCCCGAGCCCACATCGAAGCCCTTGGAAGCCGGGAGGCTCATCATGGCCTTGGCCAAATCAGCCTCCAGCCGGTCAAAAACCGGCTCGCCCCAACCGGGAGGCACGCCACGCGCGACGCCTTCAACAATGCCGCCCACGCTGTCGCCGTTGCGCCGGGCGGCTTCAATCAACCGGATCATTTTCTCCGCGGCAGCGGCGTCCGGGCAGCGAACAATGTTCGACTCAATGTCCTTGAAACGCACCTTGTCCACATTGACCTGGGCTCTGGTGTTTTTGACTGATTTAACGTAAGCGAGCACTTCCACTCCAAACTGCTCACGCAGAATTTTTTTTGCGATGGCGCCGGCGGCAACGCGGCCGATGGTTTCGCGCGCGCTGGTCCTTCCCCCACCCTGCCAGTTGCGGATGCCGAACTTGGCCTGGTAGGTGTAATCAGCGTGAGAGGGACGGAATTTTTCAGCCATTTCACTGTAGGCTTCCGGGCGCATATCCTCGTTGCGAACCCACAGGCTGATGGGCGTGCCGAGCGTTTTGCCTTCAAATATGCCGGAGAGAATTTCCACCTTATCCGCCTCCTTGCGGGGCGTGACGATCTTGGACTGGCCCGGACGGCGGCGATCCAAGTCGGGTTGAATGTCCTGCTCGCTAAGTGCCAGCCGGGGCGGGCAACCATCCACGACGACGCCGACGCCGCCGCCATGGGATTCACCCCAGGTGGTGATGCGGAACAAATGACCGAACGAATTTGCCATGGGCGAAAGAGTGCGGAAAAAACGATTTGAGGTCAAATGTCGGCTGGCCTTCTTTTATCCGAGGGAGCCAAGGGCGGATTTAGAGCAGGCAGTTGGGCCTCGTTAAAGGTGTTGAACCAAATAACCAATTGACCGGTCCCATGCCCGCCGCTACTAATAAACAAGTGAATCGAAACCTGAACCTGCTGCTGTTGACCGGAGCGCTGCTGCTTAGTGGCGCAGCAGTCGGGGTTTAAGTTTCGATTCTCGACAATCGAACCCCGCTGCTGGAAAAAGCAGCGGGGTTTTATTTTTTACAAACCCGCTTTCAAAAAAATGAAAAACAGAATCATCGTTTTTGACACCACGCTGCGCGATGGCGAACAATGTCCCGGCGCTTCCATGAACCTGCGCGAGAAGCTGGAAGTCGCCCGCCAATTGGCCCGCCTCAAAGTGGATGTCATCGAGGCTGGGTTCCCTGTGATCAGCGAGGGTGATTTCACAGCGGTTCACACGATTGCCAAGGAAATAAAAGGGCCTGTCATTTGCGGGCTGGCTCGCTGTGTGGCCAAGGACATTGACGCCGCAGGAGAAGCCGTCAAACCCGCGGGAAAAAGGGGCCGCATCCATGTTTTCCTGGCCACGTCGAAAATTCACCGGGAATTCAAGCTGGGCAAAGCGCAGGATGAAATCATTCGTCTGGCCGTGGAAGGAGTCAAACGCGCCAAATCATGGGTGAATGACGTCGAATTCTCGCCCGAGGACGGTTCCCGCACCGAGCCGGAATTTTTAGTGGAGGTTTGCAAGGCCGTTGTCAAGGCGGGCGCCACCACTGTCAACATCCCCGACACCGTGGGCTGGGCTGTTCCGGAGCAATACGGAGCCCTCATCAAGCATCTTCACGACTCGGTGCCCGAGTTTCAATCCGGCAAGGCCATTATCAGCGTGCACTGCCACAACGATCTTGGGTTGGCGGTGGCCAATTCGCTGGCGGCGGTGCGCAACGGAGCGCGCCAGGTGGAATGCACCGTCAACGGCATCGGCGAGCGGGCCGGGAACGCTGCATTGGAGGAAATCGTCATGGCGCTCAAAACCAGAGGCGATTTCTTCGGCGGGGTTTCCTGCGGCGTGAACACGCGGGAAATTGTGAAGTCCTCGCGTCAGGTTTCCCGCATGAGCGGGTTGATAGTTCAGCGCAGCAAGGCGATTGTCGGGGAGAATGCGTTCGCTCATTCCAGCGGGATTCACCAGGACGGCATACTGAAAAAGCGCGAGACTTACGAAATCATGGACCCGCAGGATGTCGGCTGGGGCCAAACCGAACTTCCGCTCACCAAGCACAGCGGGCGGGCGGCTGTGGCGGCGCGACTGAAGCACCTTGGGTTCAAAATGACAGATGCAGATGTCGCCGCGCTGTTCGCCAAGTTCAAGGAAGTTGGCGACAAGAAAAAGTTCGTTTATGACGAGGACTTGGCCGCATTGGTGGAAGGGCATATTGCCGAGGTGCCGGAAACATGGTCGCTGGTTTATTTAAGTGTCAGCAGTGGCAGCCAGACCATTCCCACTGCCACGGTCTGCCTTCGAAAAGCGGGAGCCAAAAATGACGGCGATGCCTTGCAGGATGCCGGCATTGGCGATGGTCCCGTGGACGCCGCTCTCAAGGCAATAGACCGCCTGACAAAAACCCGCGGCACGCTGATGGATTACTCCATTCGCGCGGTTTCCCAGGGCAAGGACGCGATTGGCGAGGTTGCTCTCAAAGTGGATTTTGGAGATGGAGAACTGGTTACCGGCAAGGGAGCCAGCACGGATGTGATAGAGGCCAGCGCCCGTGCCTATCTCAATGCGGTCAACCGGTATTTAAACAACGGGAAGGAAAAGATCCGGCCCAGGCAGCCTTAACGCGCGGCGTCAGCCGATTGGACTGGAGCCGCTCGCATTAACCGTTGCCGAACAACCTCGAGAACCGAGTGGGGAGGAATGCCCCGAAGGCATTCGAGCGGCTTAACGAAGGAACATGTGTCTTTCATGCACGGCGCGCAAGGAAGCGCAATGCGCATTACATCGTTGACTTGCCCGTAAGGTCCGGTGCGCAACGGGTTGGTTGGCCCGAACAGTGCCACCGTCGGCTTTTTCAACGCAGCGGCGATGTGCATTGGCCCGGTGTCATTGGACACAACGACCTCGCTGAGCCGAATCCATTCCACCATTTCCAGCAAAGTGGTTTTGCCGGTGAGATTTAGGCAGCGATCCGGCGCTCCGGAGGCGATTTGAGCCCCCAACCCGGCGTCGCTTTTCCCGCCAAGGATGACCAATCGAAATGCCGGGAATTCTCCGGAAGCCTGTTTGACCAATTCGGTGAAGTGCTCCACCGGCCAGCGCTTGTTGCCCCACCTGGCTCCCGGGATAATGGCCATCCAGCGCCATGGCTGAGGTTGCCATTTTTGCACCACCACCGCGCGCATGTATTCGTTGGCAGGCATCCATTCAAAATCCCAATGCACCGGGATGTTCAAATGCCTGATCACGTTCAGATACCAGTCCACCGCATGCGTCGCGGAGCTGGGACGAGGCACGCGCATGTCATAAAATCCAGAAGCGCCCTCGCGTGGATCCTCCACGCCAATCACTTTGTCGCCGTTGGCCAGCCAGGCAAACATCCCGCTGCGGGCCAACCCCTGAAGGTCAATGACCCAGTCAAAGCGCTGGTCGCGCATTTCCAGGATGCTGGTGAATAATTCATGCCAGCGATGAGGCGAGGCCCAACGCTTCCTTTCAAAGGGAATAATGCCCGCCAAATCGCGGTCTGCCGCCAGTAGCGGCGCCAGCGCGGTATCAATCCACCAGTATATTTCGCTTTTTGGAAAATGAAGCTTAAGCAGGCGCAGCACGGGCAATGCCTGGATCACATCGCCAAGGGAACTGGGTTTAAGAATGAGAATTTTCAACGGATGCCTTTTCAACGGATGCCTTTGGGGCGCTTTGAGGCGCTCGGAGGAAAATATAAAGCGCTGTTATTTGCCAAATGCAAGGCGCTCTGCCAGGCGAGGCGGCAGGCCGGCCGCAAGAATTTTGCTCTGCGCAGTGGCGATGTCGTAATCCAGTCGGCGCAGCTCAATGGTGCTCTCGTCCATGTCGTACACCACGTAAGCGGCCTTGGGATTGTTGTCCCGCGGTTGGCCGATGCTGCCGACATTGACGAAATACTTGCGCCCGGGTTCGACCTTGAATTTGGAGTATGTCCCCCCGCGAACCACACTGTCGCGAATAAATGCCACGGGGACGTGCGTGTGGCCAAAAAAGCAAACACCTGTGTTCTGATAGGTAAAACTGGCGGCTGCGGCCAGCTTGTCGAATACGTATTGCCAACGTCCAGGCATATCGAGCGTGGCATGGACAATGGTGAAATTAGCCACCATCCGGATGTACCGAAGATCACGGAGCCACTTTTTGTCGTCCTCGGTCAACTGTTGGCGGGTCCAGAGGACCGCCTCCGCCGCATGCGGGTTGAACCCCTCCATTTCCTCCTCCACCGAGCACATTTCATCATGATTGCCCTTGACGCAAGGGATGTTCATGGCCCGGACAATGTCCAAGCATTCCTTAGGATTGGCCCCGTAACCGACAACATCGCCCAAGCATGCAACATGAGTGCATTGTTGCTCCTTGATGTCGTCAAGGACCACCTGAAAGGCCTCCAGATTGGCGTGTATGTCGGCGATGATGGCGTACTTCATTTCTGATTCGCGCTAGCTTAACTGATAATCTCAAAACCACGAAACGCATTTTTTGCATCTCCCCAGGCTGCTTCCTCCTGGCGAATAAACCGACCTACTTCTGAATCACGGATGGCCGCCAAAAATTCATCCAACTCAATTCTCTCTCCCTCGGCTATCAATTCCACACGGCCATCGGCCAGGTTGCGCACCGTGCCGGTCACTTCGAACCCCGTCGCCACGGTTTTGACCGTGTAACGGAAGCCGACGCCCTGAACGCGCCCGGAAAAAAACATATGCAATCGTTGCCGTTTCATTGAAACAAACGGGGGCAATCTTTCCGCCGCGCCCAAAAAGGCCTTGGAAGCAAATCGCTCTCCCAAATTGACCGGGAGATAAAGCCACATTCCAAAGGACCGGCGCAATGAATTTGTGAAGGCCCGGGAAAACCATTCCCGCTTCCTGGACATTTTTCAAGGGCGGCCCCAAACAGTACCATTCAAATCGGACCAAAGAAACTTTCTTCCGGGCAAACCCTTGCCATCCTTTTCAGCGGTCGTATGTTTGCTCATGAAAATTGTTCTCCTCAACACGAAGGACGGATCCCTGCTCCGGAAAATCGGCGAATACACTCGGGAAATAGAGAAAGCCATGGGATTTCAGACCACGTCGGTGGCGTCGGAATTCCGCCGGCTGAATCGCCTGGTGGACCACAACGTGGCCCTGAAATTTCCGGGAGACAGGCTGGATACTTCGTTTTTGGAATGCTACCAACCGGATGCGGCCGCTTAAGCGCTCGACACCACGCCTCCTAATTTTTAATTTCCCCGCGCATGATACAACGCTACTCACGCGCGGAAATGCGCGACATCTGGACAGACCAGCGCAAACTTGAAATCTGGCTGCAAATTGAACTGCTGGCGAGCGAGGCGCTCGTCGCCGAGGGCATCGTTCCCAAAAAGGATTTTCAAAAAATGAAGACGGGCGCGCAGGCCTGCTTTGCCGACACCAAGGCCCTCACCGAGCGCGCCAAAGAACTGGAAAAAACCCTCAATCACGACGTCATCGGCTTCACCACAGCGGTCGCTGAAAAAATCAACGACAACGCCAGTCGCTGGCTGCATTTTGGGCTGACGAGCAGTGACATTGTGGACACCGCATTTGCGGTGCAGATGGCCCAATCGGCGGACATTCTGATTGAAGACCTCCGCCGGTTGCGCAAGGCCATAGCCAAGCGTGCGCGGGAGCATCAATTTACTCCCTGCATTGGCCGCAGCCATGGCATTCACGCGGAGCCGACCACATTCGGGCTCAAGCTTGCACTGATGCACGATGAATTTGGCCGCGCGCTCGACAGGCTGGTGAGCGCCCGGCGTTCCGCAGCCATTGGCAAATTATCCGGCGCGGTCGGCACCAGCGCCCATCTTTCGCCCCGCGTTGAGGCCTACGTCTGCAAAAAACTGGGGTTGCGTCCTGCCCCGATCGCCACGCAAGTGGTGCAGCGGGACATTCACGCGGAATTCATGAATGCACTGGCGCTGGTTGGCGCGAGCATTGAGCGCTGGGCCACTGAGTTTCGCCATTTGCAACGAACCGAAGTGCTCGAGGCCGAGGAATATTTCGCCAAAGGGCAAAAAGGCTCCAGCGCCATGCCGCACAAACGCAACCCGATCACTTTCGAGCGGCTCACCGGCCTGGCCCGCGTGCTGCGCGCCAACGCGCTGGCTGCCATGGAAAATGTGGCGCTTTGGCATGAGCGGGACATCAGTCACAGTTCGGTGGAGCGCATTATTTTTCCCGATTCCTGCACGCTTCTGGATTACATGCTGGTCCAACTGGAAAAGCTGGTGGCCAACCTGATTGTGTATCCGGAAAACATGAAGCGTAACCTGGGTCTTTCGCTGGGCATGTGGAATTCTCAAACGGGGTTGCGGGCGCTCATTCGAAAAGGCCTCACCCGTGAGCAGGCCTACGAACTGGTGCAGCGCAATGCCATGGAAACCTGGCAGGCCAAACACGCCGGCCAGCCCGACGCGGATTTTCTCAAACAACTCCTGAGCGATCCTGACGTCAAAAAGCACTTTGCGAAGGGCGAATTGGAAAAGCTCTGCTCACTGGATTTTCATTACAAGAATGTCAAAGCGCGGTTCAAGAAACTGGGTCTGTGACCAATTCATTGTAAACGGGCGTTGAAAAAACGCTCTGGCATCCATTGATGCCGGAGCGGAGAATTGCTGAAGAAATGAAATGGCAAGCTGCGGCTATTTTGTCGCAGCTTCATCCTTTTCGGCCATGGCCTCGGCCAAATCCTGCTCGTGTTTCTGCCGGGCCGCCTCAATGTCGTAAGTGTCGTTATCGGGGTGGTCGGGATTCAGCGGCGAAATGTCCCGGAGTTTTTGAATAATAGGCGGCAAGTGCTTCAATAAATAATCCACATACTCATCGGCGTTATAAATGCCAAGGCTGAAGCGGACGCATCCACGGGCCCGCATGGGGCTCAACCCCATGGCGGTCAGGACATGCGATGGGTCAAGTGATCCCGTTGTGCAAGCCGATCCGCTGGAGGCGCAGATTCCCAGCCCGTCCAGCAGCAAAAGGACCGCCTCGGCTTCGACAAATTCAAAGGCAATATTGGTGGTATTGGGCAGGCGGTTGTCCTTGGCGCCATTCCTGATGGTGTTGGGAATGGTGGAGAGAATGGCGGATTCCAGGCGATCCCGCAACGCGCGAACCCGGGTGTTTTCCTCGTTTAATTTCTCCATGGCCAGTTCCGCCGCACGCCCAAGGGCCACGATGTTGGCGCCGTCCTCGCGACCCCCGCGTTTGCGGCGTTCCTGGTGACCGCCAATTACGTAGGGCTGAAACCGCGTGCGGCGCTTGACATAAAGGCAGCCGATTCCCTTGGGCGCATGCAGTTTGTGGGCGGAAAGTGAAAGGAAATCGCACCCCAGATTCTTCACGTCGATCTTGAGCTTGCCGGGCGTTTGCACGGCGTCGGTATGAAAAAGCACCCCTTTGCTGCGGCAGATGGCGGCGACCTCTTCTATGGGAAAAATAACCCCCGTTTCGTTGTTGGCATACATCACCGAGACGATGCCGGTATCAGGCCGAATGGACTTTTCCAGAAGGTGCACATCGAGCGAGCCATCCGACTCGACCGGAAGATAAGTGACTTCATAACCCTGCTTTTGCAGGAACTCGCCGTAGTTCATGTTGGCCGAGTGCTCGACCGAAGTCGTCAGGATATGCCGCTTGGTGGGATTGAGTTTAAGTGCGCTGTGAATGGCGGCGTTGTTGCTCTCGGTGCCGCAACTGGTGAACACAATTTCCTTGGGATCGGCGTTGAGCAGGGCCGCGACCTGTTCACGAGCTTTTTCCACGTGCTGGTGAACCTGCGCGCCGAAGGCGTAAGCGCTGGATGGATTACCCCAATATTCCTCCAGAAAAGGGAGCATTGCCTGAACCACCTCCGGGGCGACCCGGGTCGTGGCGTTGTTGTCGAAATAATAGACTTTCCGTTGACTAATAAAAAAAACTGCAATTGAACTCTAGACTTCAACTTTCAAAGCGCAAGTTTGAACCCTTGCGCCGTGGTGGACACAAAAAAAGGCGCCTTAAATGGCGCCCAAGGGAGCGTAGCTGTTATTTCCGCTTGTCCCCCTTCCGATCCCCGTCCAAGGACTTCTTTTTCTTGTCCTGATTTTCCGACTTTGGTGCCTTGTCCTTCTCTTTTTTGATTTTTTCCTCGGTTTGTTTTGGTTTCTCAGGGGAACTCTTTGTCCCTTTGCTTTTGTGCCGTTCAGATATCCCCGGGGAGTTTCCCGAAACAATACTATCGCCATGCGCCAAATGAGCCTTGAGGGCATGCTGGTCAACGGCAATCAATTTTCCTTTGTGATTTACTGTCACTTTGTATTCCTCGCCTCCCTTGGAACCTTTTTTCTTGCCCTTTTCCTCGTGACGTGGGGAGTCAGTCTTATCCTTTGATGAAGCGTCAAAACCAAAACCGATCAACAATAATCCAGCGAGCCAAAGATGCGTTTTCATTTGCCTATATTAATACGAATTCGGGCACCGAGGCAATTCAGGCAAAATTTTCAATTGTCACAATTGAACCCCGCACCCATCATTCTTGCTTGTTGATTGAGTCAGAGGGCAAAAATCCATTGACTTTACAGACCGCCCCATTAAAATTAAGCAACTTAATTAATTAACTTATGATTAACTCGGCTCCTGCTTCTTCCCCAGCCAAACTCACCCGCAATGAGGGGCTCAAAGAGGCCAACCCCATTCTATCGGGAACCATTTCCCAAACGCTCAAGGATGCGGCTGCCGAGCGGTTTTCAGAAGACGACTACGAATTTCTCAAATTTCACGGGATTTATCAGCAGGACGATCGCGATACCCGCAAGACCGGCAAGCAATACATTTACATGGTTCGTGGGCGACTGCCCGGGGGCATTGTTCCGCCGGACCAGTACCTGGTGTTTGATGATCTCGCCACGAATTTCGGCAACAACACGCTCCGGATCACTTCGCGCCAAGGATTTCAGTTTCATGGCGTGGTCAAAGGCGCGCTGGGCCCGCTGATGAAGGGTATCAACGACGCGCTGGCCACGACTTTGGCAGCTTGCGGTGATGTGAACCGCAACGTGATGGCGCCGCCAACTCCAGCCACAAGCGAACTAACCGAACAGGTTCAGGCGGACGCAAAGAAAGTTTCCGACGCATTGCTGCCGCAAACTCGCGCCTATCATCAAATTTGGGTCGAGGGCGTCGAATTAAACCTCACCGACGAGGACAAGAATTTCGTAGACCCGCTTTACGGAAAAACCTATTTGCCGCGGAAATTCAAAACCGCGTTCGCCATCCCGCCGCTCAACGACGTGGACATCTTCACCAACTGCCTCGGTTTCATTGCCATCATTGAAGACGGCAAACTGGCCGGCTACAACCTGACGGCTGGCGGCGGCCTGGGCATGAGCCATGGCAACGCGGCCACCTACCCGCGCCTGGCGGACGTGATTGGATTTTTCACCCCGGACAAACTGGTGGACGTGGCCCGGGCCGTCGTCATGGTTCACCGCGACTTTGGCGACCGCACCAACCGCAAGCACGCCCGACTCAAATACGTCCTGGAGGAAAAAGGCGCCGAATGGTTCCGCAACGAAATGGAAACGCGCCTTGGCTTCAAGTTCGAGCCGGCACGCCCATTCAAATTCGACAAGCAGGGCGACCTGTTCGGCTGGCACAA
>CALJZV010000211.1 GCA_937983475.1 uncultured Verrucomicrobiales bacterium | reverse complement strand
TGCCGATCATCGAAACGCTCGAAGGCGAAGTCTCCGCCTACATTCCCACCAACGTCATTTCGATTACCGACGGCCAGATTTATCTGGAAACCGACCTGTTCTATCAGGGCGTGCGGCCTGCGATTTCGGTCGGTCTCTCGGTCTCCCGCGTTGGTTCCGCCGCGCAGATCAAGGCGATGAAGCAGGTTTCCGGACGCATCAAGCTTGATCTGGCGCAGTTCCGTGAGTTGGCGGCCTTTGCCCAGTTCGGTTCCGACCTCGACGCGGCCACGCAGGCCAAAATTGAGCGCGGCAAGCGCGTGGTGGAAATCTTCAAGCAACCCCAGTACAACCCGCTGTCCGTCGAAGTTCAGGTCGTCATTCTCTGGGCCGTCCAGAACGGTTACTTCGACGACGTGGCTGTGGACAAGATCAAGGATTTCCAGAACAAGCTCACCGACTACCTGACCAGCCGCAAGGCGGACCTGGTGGCAAAAATTCAGAAGGAAAAAGCTTTGAGCGATGCGCTGACCGCCGAGCTGAAGGCCGTGGTGACCGAGTTCAAGCAAACTTACAAATAAGCTCCCATGCCGAGCACCCGCGACATACGCCGACGCATCAAGTCGGTCAAAAACACCGCGCAAATCACCAAGGCGATGCAGATGGTCGCCGCGGCCAAGATGCGCAAGGCGCAGCAGTCCGCGTTGGCGGGCCGGCCTTATGCCGAATTGATGAACGCGGTGATGGCCGAGGTCAGCGCCCACAGCGGCGAGTTTTCGCATCCGCTGATGGAAGAGCGCGAGGTCAAGAAGCGCTGCGTCATTCTGGTCAGCACTGACAAGGGTCTGTGCGGAGCCCTGAACACCAACCTGCTTCGTGAAGCGGCCAAGTTCGAGAAGGACAACACCGTTTACATCTGCGCCGGAAAAAAAGGCGCGCAGTTCGTTGCCCGAACCAAGCGGAAGCTGTCCGCGGAATTCACTTACAAGGACGCTCCGCTTTTTAGCGAGGCCCGCTCCATTTGCAAATTCGCACGGGACATGTTTCTCAATGGCGATGTGGACCAAGTGGATATTCTCTACACCAACTTCATCTCCACGCTGACCCAAAAACCTGAGGTGCGCCAGTTGCTGCCCGTGGGCGAAATCAAGGCCGTCAGTGCGGGTATCGAAGGGGAAGGTAGCGATGAAAAACTGGTCAAGGGCGAGTTGGAGTTTCTGTTTGAACCCAGCGCATCCGATGTGTTGGGAGCTCTTTTGCCTCACAGCCTGAATTTTCAGGTTTATCAGATTCTTTTGGAGGCCAAGGCCAGCGAGCACAGCGCGCGCATGGTGGCCATGAAAAACGCCACCGACAACGCCAAGCAGCTCATCAAGGACCTTACTCTTGAGTACAACAAGATTCGTCAGGCCAGCATCACCACCGAGTTGCTCGAAATCACCTCGGCGGCAATGACGATGGGTTAAGCTTCTTTGGACAATTTAAAGCGCCGAGGCATTTGATGCTTCGGCGTTTTTTTTATTAAGCAGGTGAGGCGATTGAATCGCGAAGGAATTTGAAGGAGAGAGCTTTCTGGGATTGCCCGGGGTGTTCTGATTTTCTGCAATTGCAAGTTTGGCAAGGATGGCGTGTTGCCACTGGCTTTGATTCGGACGAATTTGAAGCAGCAAAATCAACTGCCAACTGAACCAAAGGATTATTATGAGTGCGTTCAAATACAACCGTCTCGACAAGAGCAATTGCGCCGTCCTCCTTGTGGATCATCAAACCGGCCTGACGAACCTGGTCCAAGATTTTTCGCCGGACGATTTCAAGAACAACGTCCTCGCCCTGGCCGACGCGGCAAAATACTTCAAGCTGCCCACCATCCTCACCACCAGCTTCGAGGACGGCCCGAACGGGCCGCTTGTGCCGGAATTGAAGGAGATGTTTCCGGACGCGCCCTGCATCGCGCGGCCCGGCCAGATCAACGCTTGGGATAACGAGGATTTTTTGAAGGCGGTGAAGGCCACCGGCAAAAAGCAGTTGCTCATCGCGGGAATCGTGACAGAGGTCTGTGTCGCGTTTCCGGCTCTATCCGCCCGCGAGGAAGGCTACGAGGTGTTCGTTGTGACCGACGCCTCCGGAACGTTCAACAAGACGACCCGCGACGCGGCGTGGTCTCGGATGGAACAGGCGGGCTGCCAGTTGATGACCTGGTTCGGCGTCGCCTGCGAACTGCACCGCGACTGGCGCAACGACATCGAAGGGCTGGGCGCGTTGTTCTCCAATCACCTTCCGAATTACCGCTGCCTGATCAACAGCTACATGGCGGTTCAGGCGGCGAAAAAGTAAGACAAAGGGCAAAACCGCTATGAAGAAGTTGCTTCGCATCCATCAGAGTTCGGGAATGCACTGGGTCGGCAACGGATTTCCCGTGCGTTCCGTGTTCGATTACAACGGGCTGGGCCGCGAACTGAGTCCCTTCCTGCTGCTTGATTACGCTGCGCCCTACCAGTTCCCGCCGGGAGAGGAAGGGCGCGGCGTCGGCGCCCACCCGCACAAGGGCTTCGAGACGGTGACCGTGGCCTATCAGGGCGAACTGGAGCACCGCGATTCCAGCGGCGGCGGTGGGAAGATCGGACCGGGTGACGTGCAATGGATGACTGCGGGCAGCGGAATTCTTCACGAGGAATTCCATTCGCATGACTTCATCCGCAAAGGTGGAATGCTGCAAATGGTGCAGCTTTGGGTGAACCTGCGCGCCAAGGACAAGAGCGCCGCGCCGGGCTATCAAACCCTGCTTAAGGCGCAGATACCAATAGTCGCGCTGCCGAAGGATGCCGGAAGGGTCCGCGTGATCGCGGGCGAGTTCAATGGACAGAAAGGCCCGGCGAAAACCTTCACGCCGATCAATCTCTGGGACGTGGATCTGCGCTCGGGCAAATCCGCGGAACTGCCGCTGCCGGACGGCCACACCACCGCGTTTCTGGTGCTGAGCGGCAAGGTTACGGTGAACGGCGGGCGCGAAGCCGGCGAAGGCGACCTCGTCATCTTCAACCGCGCGGGCGACGGCATCAGCGTGACGGCAACAACGGACGCCAGGCTGCTGGTGATGGACGGCGAACCGATTGACGAACCGGTCGTCGGCCACGGCCCGTTCGTGATGAACACCCGCGCGGAAATCCAGCAGGCGTTCCAGGATTATCAACTCGGCAAGATGGGGGAGTTGGGGTGATGGATGTGCTCATTTGCCTTTCAATCCGCAGGCGGCAGAAACGCGGAAACGATTCGCAGCAAATGTGCGGTAGCCCCAGTCGAAAACCTTTCTCAATCCCGGCGTGACGGAAAAAAGATAAACGGGCCATGCCCACCAGATTCTTCGCGTGGCGTAGCGATAGACGTCTGCTCCTCGAATCTGAGATCCGTCTGCAAGAAGCAACCGCAAGTCTTGCAGTAATTCCTCCTCCCCCAAAGAGAGTTTCTTTCGAACCCAGTCCGCTTGGAGCGGGGCGATGTGGAATCCCCGCCTGCGTAGCGCACTCTCCCAGAATGGAACCCAACGCCGACAAAAGCCGCAGGAATCGTCATAGAGAATCCAGCCCAACGGCTTTTGCTGGATTTGACATTTCATCGCGGGATTCGAGCTCCTTTGCGAACTGTCACCATCGAGCCCTCGGCGAGGAATGCCGATGATGGTTTGCCGCTCAAACAATCGCAGAATTGCCTTCCATAAAGACCAGCAACATCACAGTAAAACCTAGCTTCAGCCGTTTGGTAGATACGCCAGCGCGGGTGTTCGACTCGATACTCCAGTGTTGAACCATTTCGTTGCGCATTATAGCCCCAAAAGTGTTCCGTGATGAATTCGGCCTCCGAACCCTCGCGGAGCGGTTCTGGTTTGCCTTTGGTGACAATGCTCAGCGCATTTTGCTTTCCCCCAAAACTCCAGGAGTATTCGACTGACCTGACCGAATCCGACAAACCCACAGTTTTATGCGCCATCGGCAGGGCAATGTAGGGTTCGTTGTAAAAATTTCGCGCTGCCCACGCAATGGCTGCGCGTGGAACAATTTCTTTGATGAAAACGACCCCGCGCCGCCAACCGTCCTCCGCCTTGCGGCGAACATAGAAACGCAAATTGACCTCCTCAAAATTCCGATGAAAAGGAATCGGAAGCCCAAGCACGCGGGTTTGCAGGAACAAAAAACCAACCATCGAAACGAACGTCTGGCCGTTCCAAGAATCCAGTTCCGTTCCGGCTGGAACAAATTCCTTGAGCAGCGACGGTTCTATTACGTAGTTCAGCATCCCCAAATGTTTCCATTCAGCTGTCAGAAAAACCTTTGCTGCTTCATGATTCACGCAATTGGATTTTGCCATTTCAATCCCTTGAACCGCGAGAAATCGGCGTCGGTAGAATGCAAAACGCAATTGTGTTCGACCGCGAGCGCTGCCAGATGAGCGTCGGAAACCAAATTCCCCACCGCATTTCCGCTGCGCAGCATCTGCTGGAAGATAGCCCAATGTTGATCCGTCGGCTGGATGATTTGCACGCAGGGTTGGTCAAACCAACTCTGCACGCGTTCGGAGGCTTCCTTGAGAGTCAGTGGACGCTGATGCAGTCGCGCATTTGTGCCGATGCGGATGAAGGCGGTCAAAACAGGCCAACACAATGCAACCGGCTCGGAACCGCTGAGTTGGGCATCCCACCAGTTTCGCGCCACCTCGTGATGCTCCGACAAACTATCTTCGGCGTAGAGCAGAAGATTGGCATCAACCAAAATCATTGATGGTCCTCTCCCTCAGCCGCAGCGATCAGTTCAGAAATGTTGTCATAACTGAACCCGCGGCGCAGGCCGAGGGGACGCGGCTTTGTCTTGTAAGGTTTGGCGGCAGGCGGAGTGAGAATTTCATCAAGGCCGATACGTAAAGCGGCGTTGATAACTTCTTTAAAAGGCTTGTGCAACTTGGCCGCGCCTTTCTTCGCTTTGGCTGCAACATCGGGATCAAGCGTCAGAGTGGTTCTCATACAGTAATCATGATGAGTATCTTACGGCTGTCAATGGTGTTATCGTGGGGAAGCTTATAACGTTCTGGAGGGGCC
>CALJZV010000210.1 GCA_937983475.1 uncultured Verrucomicrobiales bacterium | reverse complement strand
CTTGATGAGCGGCGGCCAGGGGCGTTTGAAACCTTCGCTGGGCAATTTCTTCGTCCCGCCCATGCCGAGTTTGGCATCAATGGTTTGAGATGGCGTAAACAGTGAGTCACAGCTCTTCAGTTTTTTTGAACGGCAGACCGCGTTCGCCTTTGTAGAGTTTGCGCAGACGTGCATCGCTAGAGCTGGATGGACGACGAATGATCTCGGGAGCGACACGCATTCCCGTTTCACGGCGCGCGCGACGGCCTTTCAGCCAGTCTTCCCAGCTAATCGGCTCGTTCATCGGAATCGTAGGGACTCCGGACTTTGAGAGTTTTGGCTTGTTCATTGATCAGACCGTTCACTTCCGGCCAGTTTGCGTATGCATTGCTTTGCGCCAACCGAAGGACCTCGCTCCAGTTGACCTCAACTTCGTCCAGCAAAGCAGCGGCGACAATCTTTTTAGCACAGTCCAGCGCTGGTGGATAGGATTGTGGATATTTGGAAACCAACACGCGTTCAACGATCAGTTCCTCGACGGGAGCAATATGCACCGGTCCAAACGGCCCGGCAATTATACGAACCGGAGTGCGGGCAGAATTCTCAAAGGGGCCGAGCACATCAACAAAAGCGCCTGAAACTTCCCAACTTCGTGGACCACCTTTGGCTCCGATCTGCCCCATGATTTCTTGGCGCATCCGAATGGTAAGCGGTTCCTTGGCATTCATCACACAAAGATCGACATCACCGGAGGTGTAAGCTCCTTCGGTGTAAAATTCTATGGCCGAGCCGCCCACGATTACCAGGTCGATTCCTCGTTCCGCGAACAGGGCAGAACAAAGGGAGGCCAATTCCAGGTGTTTAACCGTAGGATCTTTTTCCTCGCGAATATCTCGAAGCGCATCCTGAAGTCGTTCCGGGTTCATGAATCAAGTCGTGGATGTTTTTAACCGAGAAATTTCTCCACCTTCGCCTTCACGCTTTCATTCATCTTGATGAGCGGCGGCCAGGGGCGTTTGAAACCTTCACCCGGCAATTTCTTCGTCGCGTCGATGCCGAGTTTGCTGCCGATGGCGATTTCGCTGGTGGCGTGGTCGAGCACATCGGCCGGCCCGCTCCATTTCGTAGCAGACGAGGTAACGAGACTCATACATTTCCCCTGTTCGTCATGTGACGGAAAACAAATATCAGAGTCTCCTGACGTCGTCTCCTACGAATTGGTCCTTGGTGGCAAGATCCGGTTACCGGCATTGGCTTGGCGCGTTCCTGAATAGAGCTTCCAAAATAGCGGCCAGAAGTCGTCATCAAGCGGATTGAGTTTTGGATAACCCGGAACGATTGCTCCGAGATAAGACCATTCCTTTGGGTCGGTCAACAGACCCGCTTTGACCGGGTTGTTAAGGATGTAGAAACAGATTTTTGCGAAGGCATTTCGTTTCCGTTCTTCATCGCGAAGGACATGGTCATGCGCTTGCGATTGAAAACGGCAGGGTGCCAGCAATGGTTTCAGATGCGTGCGGAGAAATGCCATACCGTTTTTCTGGTCGGTATCCGCCCGTAGGCCCATCCAGACGAGATGAATGTGGTCTGGCATCAAGCAATACGTGGGACAAAGCAACCCTTCGCGCGCCGCTGCATGGAGCATCAGTTCCCGGAAACCTTGGTGAAAAGAGTTGTTCAACCAGCCGGTTTTCTTATCGGAGACGCTCAACGTCCAATGCACAACCGCGTCGCCTTGGTAAAACACGCGCGCAAGCCTCGGCAGATAATAAGCCCGTTCTTGATCCATTTCCGTTTTAAGTCAGAGTCTCCTGACGTCTTCTCCTACGGTTTGAAAAGCTTCTCCACCTTGGCCTTCACGTTTTCATCCATCTTGATGAGCGGCGGCCAGGGGCGTTTGAAGCCTTCGCCGGGCAATTTCTTCGTCGCGTCGATGCCTAGTTTGCTGCCGATGGCGATTTCGCTGGTGGCGTGGTCGAGCACGTCGGCCGGGCCCTTGGTGAAGATGCTGTCGCGTTGCGGGTCGGTGTTGGCGCAAAGATGAAATAGAACTTCGCTGGTGTTGTGGACGTTCACGTCGGCGTCCACCACCACGATGTATTTGGTGAACATCATCTGCCCCATGCCCCAGAGGCCGTGCATGATTTTGTAGGCCTGCATCGGGTAGGTTTTCTTGATGCTCACGAAGACGAGGTTGTGGAAGACGCCTTCCGCCGGCAGCGCGATGTCCACGATCTCGGGGAAGTTCATCTTGAAGATGGGCAGGAAGAGTTTCACCGACGCGCCGCCCATGTAGAAATCTTCCATTGGCGGGATGCCGACGATGGTGGCCGGATAAACGGCGTTCTTGCGATGTGTAATGGCGGTGATGTGAAACACCGGATACGGCTCGGGCAGGGTGTAGTAGCCGGTGTGGTCGCCGAACGGGCCTTCGTCGCGCAACGGTTCGGTCGGGTCAACGTAGCCTTCAATGACGAAGTCGGCATTCGCCGGAACCTCCAAATCATTCGTTTCACATTTAACCAGTTCGATGGACTTCTTCCGCAAATATCCGGCCAATAAAAATTCATCCAATCCATCCGGCAGCGGCGCGGTGGCGGCGAAGGGAAACATCGGATCGCCGCCGAGAAAAACCGAAACCGGCATGCGTTCGCTGCGTTCGTAGTAGCGGCGTCCATGGCGTGCCGCAACTTTCTGCAATTGCCAATGCATCCCCGTGTTGCGGTCGTCATAAACCTGCATGCGATACATGCCGACGTTGCGCTCGCCGGTGTCGGGATCCTTGGTGACGACGCAGGGCAGGGTGATGAAGCGGCCGCCGTCCAGCGGCCAGCATTTCAAAATAGGTAAATCGAGAAGCGTTACATCGTTACTTCGTTGAATCGTTGAATCGGAACCCGATGCAATGTTTGAACGATTTAACGATTCAACGGATGGCGCCTTCGGCCACGGTTCGGTGCGTCTCGCTGCGGCATCAAACTTGTGAATGACCTCCTTGCACGGACCGCTTTTCACCACCTTCGGTTTGGCGTGGCGCAGGTCCATTGCGGTGCCAAGCAGTTTGATGGTTTCTTTCAGTGAAGTCGGCGGTTTGGCTTTCATGAGCGCACCGAGTTCGGCGCCAACTTCATCCACCGTGTTCGCACCCATGCTCATCGCCATCCGTTTCCAGGAACCCATCGTGTTGATCGCCACTGGAAACGGTGAAATTTCGCCATTCACCGTGGGCTTTTCGAACAACAACGCCTTGCCGCCGCCGGGTTTTTTCATTTCACGGTCGGCGATCTCGGTGATTTCCAGCTCGGTCGAAACGGGCTGGGAAATGCGTTTCAGCTCACCCGCTGCTTCGAGGGCTTTGACAAAATCACCAAAGGAATCAAACGCCATAAGGCCCGCAGACTAACAAACCGCGCCTTCTACGCAACGCGAGAAGTCCCCCAAAGCGCATCGCGCAGGCCGGAGTTGCGGGCGATGCTTCGCCCGATGGCTGCCGCAAAAACTCGTTCGTCAAACCACATTTCCACTGTTTCGCGGGCTCGCGTCAGACCCGTGTAAACCAGTTCGCGCGTCAGCACCGGCGATTCCTGGTCTGGCAGCAGCAGAAGCACCTGCTGGAATTCCGAGCCCTGGCTTTTGTGAACCGTCATGGCGAAGGCCGTTTCGTGCGACGGCAGCCGCGGCAGCAAAATCCAGCGCAGGCGTCCGTCAGGAGACGGGAAACAGGCGCGCAGTTCACCGTTGTGCTCCGGGCTGGCCAGCACAATGCCAATGTCGCCGTTATAAAGGCGCAGGCCATGGTCGTTTCGTGTGATCATGATGGGCCGCCCGGCATACCAAGGCCGCCGATGCTCGATCAGCCCCGCGTCGCAAAGAATTTCCTCAACCAGCCGATTGGCGGTTTCCACGCCGAACGGCCCACCGCGCAGGGCGCACAGAATGCGGAATCGTCCAAAGGCTTGCAGCGCTTGCCCGCCGGAACCGGCCTGGAGATAAGCCGTATATTTTTCCAAAACCATTGGAGTCAATCGCTTCCTCATGCCTGAAGGACGCGGAAGTGGCTTGGCTGAGAAATCCGTGAATTGTCCCGTTTGCAACTGTGCCAGCACGCCGCTTGCGTCGCCACGGTTGACGTTGCGGCTGATCTGGAAAATTCCGCTGTCGTCGCCGAAGCGGTGGTTTTTCTGGAGCGCGACGATGTGATTGGCCAGTCCGGTGTCATGGAGTGAATTCAGGCTGTTTATTTTCTCGCCAGTGGCCTTCCCGTAGGCAGCGAGCAGTGCTGTTCCCGGCGACCAAGCTTCGCTGCTGTTGCAAATGTCGCCCAGCACCGCGCCTGCCTCGACCGAAGCAAGCTGGTCTTTGTCTCCCGCCAGGACGATGCGCGCGGATTCCGGCACGGCCTCGAATAATTTGGCCATCAGTGCCAGGTCCACCATTGAACTCTCGTCCACGATCACCACATCCACCGCAAGCGGATTGTCGCGGTTATGCCGGAAATAGGGCGAATTCGGAATTGAGCCCAGCAACCGGTGAATCGTGGTGGCGTCGTCGGGCATTCGCGCATCCACGTCGGCGGGCAGGTTTAATTGCGCCCGCGCTGCGTGGATGGATTCCTTCAGGCGAGCCGCTGCCTTGCCGGTGGGCGCGCACAGCGCGATGCGGAGCGAACGCCCCCTTGCCTGGCCGAGCAGCAGCGCCAGAATGAACACCAGCGTTCGCGTCTTGCCCGTGCCCGGGCCGCCCGTGATGACGCAAAACCGGCGCGTCAACGCCGCGAATGCCGCAAGCTTCTGCCAGTTTATTTCTCCGGAAGTCTCCGGGAAAAATCGGTTTAACTCTTCGGCGAGTGAAGCGGCATTCACGTCATCAGCCAACATTCCCGCGCGCTGTTGAATGGCTCGGACCAGGTGCTGCTCGTATTCCCAGTAGCGTCTCAGGTAAAGGCGGTTATTGTCGTCCAGAATCAGCGGCAGGAACTCGCCCGGAGCCCCCACGACACCGCTGGCTTTTAACTGCTGAATCCACCATTGGAGCGGCGGTTTTTGTGAGATGTGAAGATCCGACAGCTCATTCTCCTGCCCGGACACCGCATCCAGCCGCAGGCAAATGTGGCCGTGCTCGCGAGTGTGACTGACCAGGCGCGCGGCCAGCGCCAATTCTTCCGAGGGCGCATCCGCCAGTTCGCACATGAGCTGGGCGAAATGGCGGTCCAGCGGGCTGAAGTTCCCGGCGGCGCTATCAATGGCTGCGTTCATGGCTCGTCTCCTCCGCACAACAGTTGCTCCAAGGCCAAAATCACCTCCGGTTCGGGCCGATCTCTAAAGATGCCCAGTTCAGGCTGCGAAGGATCCACGCCTCTGAGAAAAATGTAAAAGACGCCGCCAAACTGCGTGGCGCAATCATATCCGGGCACGCGCTGGTGCAGGAACCGATGCAGCGCAATGCAGTAGAGGTGATATTGAAGCCGGTAATGGTGCCGCGCCATTTCCGCCTCGATCGCCTGCGCGTGATACGCCTCGGCACTGGAGCCGATCCAATTGGATTTCCAATCCGCTATGTAGAACCGCCCCTTGTGCTCGAACACCAGGTCGATGAATCCCTTGAGAAACCCGCGCGCGGGGCTGAATTGCAACCGGCCCAAGGTTTCGGAGAAACGCGTTTCGGGCAATGTCTCGCCGAAACGCGAAAAAAAGTCTCTCAGAAGACTGGGACTGATTTGGCTGATGGGAAAATGAAATTCCAGTTCGCAGAGGCGGTTTGCCGTCGCAATCTCCGCAAGCGTGAAGGGCCCGTGGCCCGCGTCCAGCGGCACTTGCAGCAGCGTGTTCACCGCGTCGCAAAGCGCTGCCTCCCGGTCGGGGCCGGCCAGACCGAACAATTCAAGAGTTTCGCGGACCAGGCTGGGCAGTTGCGCGGGGGCTTGAAAATCCAATTTTTCCAGAAGCGCATGAATGCAGTTGCCGGCCTGCACGCCACGTGGAAACGCGTGAATCCCGGTCAGCGCCTGTGCAGATGCTGGGGACTTTGCTTCGCCATCGGCATCGTAGTCGGGCGCCTCAATCTCCACGCCGTGCGTCAACGAGGAGAAGCTCGCAATGCGCCAGTCCTGAACAATGCGGCCAGTGAACATGCGCGCCGCAAGGGGCTTGCGGGTTTCGTCGGCGGGCCGGAACTCGGGCGCCGACGCCTCGGGCAGGGGAGCGGCTTCGATTAGGCCGGTCGTGGCGCTTGCCACCTGATTTGCGCACGCGGCAAAGGTGTCTTGAGCCAGTTGCGCGTTGTGGGCCGCCAGCGCCTCGAAAATGTTTGGCTCGCTTGTGGCCGGCGGATTCAGCAGGCAGTTCACCGCTGAGGTCTCGCTGCCATCGAAGCGTCCCCACACCAGGTAGCAGCGATTCTTGGCGCGGGTGAGCGCGACATAAAGCAGGCGCACTTTCTCAGCCAGTTTTTCAATCCGCGCGAGCGCGCCGTGCGGGTGGTTCTTGTCTGCCGCGATGTTCTGCGTCAAGCGAAGGCCGTCCTCCGGATTGTGGAAAGTGACGATTTCGTTGCGGTGCAAATCCGATCCCTGCCAGGAGAAAGGACAGAACACGACGCGGTATTCGAGCCCTTTGCTCTTGTGCATCGTGACGATCTGCACGGCGTTGTCGTCCTGTTCGAGTCGCAATTCCTGCTCCTCGGAAGGGCTGGCGGCATCTGCGATCCGGTCCGAAAGCCATTTGATCGTTCCGGTCATGCCCAGCCGTCGCTCGATCACGGCGGCATGAATCAATTCGCCGAGGTGCAGCAGGTTGGTCAGCCGCCGTTCGCCATCGGGCAACCGCAACAGGCGCGCGCGAATTTTCTCCCGCAGCATCGAGTGGCGAAACATGCGGATAAACCCGTCACGGCTCCAAGACTCATGAAATTCCTGAAACGCCATCAAGCGGTCGTCCCACGCGCCCTCCTCGTTCATGATTTGCTCCAGGGACTCGCCGGAAACGCCCATCACTTCGGTCGCCAACGCGGCGCGCAGCTTGAACTCATTGGCCGGCTCCGTGACCGCCTCCAGAACTCGCAGCAACTCGGCGGCCTCTGCGGAGTGAAACACGGAGTCGTGGCTGTGCAGGACGTTGGGAATGCGCAAGCGGTGTAACGCCTCCTGCACCTGCTCCGCCTGCCTGTGCGTGGCCACCAGCACGGCAATGTCCTCGGGCTTCAGGCGGGACTCTCCTATCGTGGCTTGGCCATCAAGCAACCGGGCGATTTCCCTGGCAACCGCCCGGACAATCCACGCGCCCGCTTCGTCCTTGGACAGCGGCTCCGGCTCGTTGCACAGCCACAACTGGAACGGTGCGACCTGCTGGCCGTTAAGCTTCAAAGGCGCCTTGTCCTGGCGCCCGTCCGCTTTCACGGGATGAAACCCGATGCCTTCAACGACAAAGGGATTGGGATTCAGCGAAAAGAGGTGATTGACCGCGCCGACCAGGTTGGACTCGGAACGGCGATTGGTGCCGAGGGTGAATTCATGCTGCGCCTGGCGCGCCGCTTCCAGGTAAGTGAACACGTCCGCGCCGCGGAAAGCGTAGATAGCCTGCTTGGGGTCGCCGATGAAAAACAGCCAGTGGCCCTCCTGCTCCGCGTAGATGCGCGTGAAAATTTCATACTGGACCGGATCGGTGTCCTGGAACTCGTCAATCAACGCGGCCTTGAATCGGCCGCGAATACTGGCGGCCAATTTGCCGCCGCCTTCGGCACGAAGAGCATCGCGCAGGCGGGTCTGCAAATCGTCAAACCCCAGGATGTTTTTTTGAATTTTTCGACGGGCCAGTTCGTTCTCGGACCAGGCCAGAAACGCCTGCTGGAGCGAGAGCCCGTAATGCGATTGCAGTTCGATGAAGCGCTCGCACTGGTCGAAAAACGGATGCTCGGGAGTGGCGGCTTTGGCCAATGTGGCCCTGCGCAGGGAGGAGGTGTTTATTTTCTCAAAACCTTCCAGCATGGAGGGGGTCACCACGGGCAGGGTAAGCGCTTCATGAACGCCTTCCAGCAGCAGCGCCATTTTCTCGGGCTTGCCCTGGTGCATGTTTCCCTTGGCCCAGCGGCCTCCCTCGCCGGAAAACAACCGGCGAATCGTGGGGCCATCCGACGCCCAGAGTTGGCGCATCGATTCAAAGGAGGATTCCAAGCCGGCTTTTATTTTCTCAAAAGATTCTGGCGGACTGGGGATGGTTTTAATTTCCGGATGGCGCGTCACGGTTTCAAGCAACTTGCGGAAAAGCGCCGGCTTGAAGCCCTCCCTCAGCGCCAGAGCAGGGAACAACGGGCTGGTGTTGTAATACTGCAACCGCCAAAAATCATCCGTCACCTCCTGGAGCAGGCTTGATGGATCTGGCACCAGTTCCGCGTCAAATAAAACGCCGCTTTCGAACGCCTTGTCGTTGAGCATGCGATGGCAGAAGCCGTGCAGCGAGAACACCGGCGCCTCATCAAAGCTCCGGACGGCACGCTCCAGCCGCAGGGTGATTTCCCGGCGGCATTCGCCGTGCCACTTCAGCAGTTCGCGCAGGAATTCCTCCTCGGCTTCGCCCCGCTCGAAGGCCAGCCGCGCCCTTTCCAGAAACTGCCGGATGCGGCTGCGCAGTTCCGCCGTCGCCGGCACGGTGTAGGTGGCGACGAGAATTTCCTGGATGCGCAAATCATGCTCGACGATGAGGCGGACCACCAGGCCCGCGATGGTGAAGGTTTTGCCGGTGCCCGCGCTGGCCTCGATGAGGGTGACGCCCTTGTGCAGGGGCGTCGTGCCCAAGTCAAACAAGTGGCGATCCGGGGTGCTCATGATTCGACCTCCGCCTTGAAAAGAGGCTCAAACACCCGCCCGGCAATCTGCTCAAACTCGCTGTCGAGCGGATCGGGGTCGTTGCTAAAGCAAATTTTGAAATGCGGGTCCTCGGCCTCCGCTGGGCTGAAGTCGTTGCCTTCCCACTCGCGCATGGCTAGTTGTTTCGGATTGACGTCCTCGCTGGTTGCCAGGCGCCGCATGCCGCTGGCAAAGGCATGGGCGCTTTTCGGGAAAAACTTGAGCGGCGCGCGCAGGCCCTGCCAGTACAGATCCAGGAGCGACGCCAATTGATCTTCCGCCGCGGGCACCGGATCAAAAAGGACACATCGCGTGCCCGACTTTTTGTCCAGGCCGATGATCACGGTTCGTCTTGGCGCGACGAGTTGGGCCGCCAGGTGGCGCAGCCAGGATTGCACCAGGTCGTTGGGCTTGATCTCGGCGCAGCGATGCGACAACAAAAAGCCGCCGAAAACACCCGGGATGCGCCCGGTGATGTTCCAGGCGCCCAGTGTTTTTTCAACCTGTAAATCCGCCTGCGCCTTGTGCTCAGCGTGCTTGAACACCTCGGCGACGAAGGTCTCCACGTTCTTTGCTATGATGCGGGAATGGCATTCGCCGATCAGGCCGGGAGGCAATTGACCGGAAGCCTTCAGCAACGTCAACGCCGAGTCGGATGCCCGGTCAATCAGGCTTTGGGCGATCAGTTCCCGTGTTCGGTGCGCGGTCAGACCGTCCAACTCGAACCGCTCCCGCTCCTCCAGAAGCGATGCCGCCCGCCGCAACCGCAGGCCCAGCCGTTTATTTAACAGAAACTCGCAGGGATTGCGGAAAAACCGGCCCAACTCATCGAGGCTTACGTTGCGGAAACTCGCGTCCGGCTCGGAAAGTTTTGAGGAAATAAACACCTCGGGTGCCTTTCGGTCTTCGCGGCTGGTGTGGCTGGCCGCGCAATTCTCGGCACTGTAGCTGAAGAGGCGTTCCCCTTGAAAATACTGCGCGCTGAATGCCTGTAACCGGTGCCGTGTCACCAGGCGCTCCTCAATGCGCTGCACGCCGGATGCTTCAAAGCCGCGTTCCAAATAGTCGAGCAATTCACTCACCAGCACCGACGGCGGCAGCAGGCTGTTGTCGCGAACCGACTGGCCCACGTAGCTGAGATAAAACACGTCCCGCGCCGACAGCAATGCCTCAAGGAACAGGTAGCGATCGTCGTCCCGTCCGGAGCGGTCGCCCAGGCGCGGCGCAGCGGCCATCTTGTCGAAACCCAGCACGCGTTGCGGACGCGGATACGCCCCATCGCTCATGCCCACCAGGCAAATGACTCGGAAGGGCACACTGCGCATCGGACGCAACGAGCAGAAGGTCACTTTACCGTTGATGAAGCCCGAGCCGGAATCGCGTTCGTTGAATGTTTGCTTCAGCAAGTGGAGAATGGCCGTCAGGCTCAACTCTGAGTCAAATTGCGCGTCAGCGGCGGCCTTCTGAAGCGCGGCCAGGCTTATTCGCACGTCGCGCAGTTCTGTCGCGTGGAGGTCGTTGGCGGGGAAGAACTGGTCGAGAATGCGGGTGAACAGATCATGCCACGCCGGCACGGAGCGGGCTGCCTCAAACTCCGCAGCCATGCCGAACAGTGGCCCGGTAAATTCGAGAAACTTCCCCAGCGTCGTGGCATAGCTTCCCTCGATGTTGTCCACCGGCAGAATGCCCTTGAACACGTGCTTGTCCTCCCCCGGCAGCGCGTAGCCCAGCAACAGTCGCCGCAGGCCGCTGCTCCAGGTGTTTTCCTGGAACGCGGGCAGGCCGATCCGGGCGCGATGCGCGGCGTCAATGCCCCAGCGGACGCCGGTTTTTTCGAGCCACGACCGGATGAGTTCCACTTCGCTTTCGGACAATTGAAAGCGTTCCTGCACCGATGGGGTCTCGAGAATCGACAGCACGGTGGCGGAGCCAAACCGGCTCTGCGACAACTCCAGAATTTTCAGGAAGGTGTCCGCAATGCCGCTTTCGCTTCGAAAATTGCGGTCGGCGATGGAGAAGGGAATGCGCAGCCGGTCGTTTTCGGGGCTGCCGAACACCGCGTCCACATAGGGCGCGTAGGCCTGAATGTCCGGCGCCATCACGGCGATGTCCTTGGGCATCAAGTCAGGAAACCGTTCGAACAACGCCAGCAACTGGTCGTGCAGGACTTCCATTTCCCGCATGGGATTGTGGCAGGAATGGATTTGCAGGGAGACATCATCCGGCGCGACAGCCCGCCTTGGGTCCGCATCGCGCAGGTGAAAAATGTCCGCCTGCAAGGTGTTCAGCAGGGTGGATTGGGTGAACTCCTCTGGCGGCGCGAAGAAATCATCCGGCGCGGAAACGGGATTGAGATCGAGAATGAGGTTCTGGAAATCGCGCCCGGTTTTGCCCAAGGACGCCAGGAGCGAATTGCGGCATTCGGCATGCAGGTCGGCGCTCGTCAAATCCGCGCGCCTGAGCTTGCGGCGTTCCCGGTCCTCCTCCGCATCGGAGACAATGTGGGCCCACAGTTCACAGGAAGGATCGAGCAGGAACAGGTGAATTTCCATGTGCCGCGAAAGCGCCTCGAACAGATGCACGTAGAAGGGCGGCAGCGAGGAAATCCCGAACACCGCCGCGCGAGCCGGCAGGGCCGCCTTGGAATCCACGGCAGCATGAAGGCGCCGTGCCAATTCGTGTCCCAGGGCGGCCTGATGCGCTCCGTCAGAATCCCGGACCAATGCCCGCCACAAAATGGCCTGCCAGTCACCGGGCTCGTCGCCCGCTTCCCAACGCAGAACCATGTCGGGACGGAACGCCAGGTATTGGTCGAAGAGATGGGCGATTTTTCCCGAAATCTGGACGAGCTTGAGGTCGGGGCTTTGGCCCCGCAGGTAGTGGCTGACCGCCGCAAATTCAGGCCGGTTTGACAACCGGGGAAGGAGCTTCATGACACGCCACTCCAGGGCCGCACGGTCAAATGCCGGGCTGGGTTTGCGCTCGGGTATCACTGCGGCGAGCGTTTCGTCCACAAACTGCTTGGGAAACGGAAAGCGGCAGTGGGCGCAGACGCCCAGTTGGCGTGCCAGTTCGAGCGAAAGCCAGCGGCGCATGCCTTGGCTTTGCACCACGACAATGTCGGGAACAAACGGCGATGCTGGCGCGGCGCGAAGGGTGCCCGCCAGCGCCTCGGCCAGCTTTTCCATGCGATTGCTGCGGTATAAAATCAACCCGGCCATGGTGTTTCAATTCGCCATCGGCAAGGCTGGCAGAAACCGCCCTGCGGATTCAAATGTGTTTATGGAAAATTAAAAACGCGGCTTGGCGTCGGCGGTTTCCTGGCGCGTTCCCGAAGCCACCCAGGCGTCGGTAACCGCGAATACCTGAAACCGGTCGGGTGGCTGGACGGCGCGGGTGTAGCTTTGGATGTTCATTGTGGAGCCCGCAAACCGGAGGAAATGTGGCGCGGCCTCAAAGGTGAGGTGGATTTTTTCAGGATAATTTTTCAACAGCATCATCAGCGGCTTGGATTGCAGAACGCAGCCGCCATCCTCCAGCACCAGCGCCTCAACGCCGCTGACCGTCTCGTTGGCCTCGACGAAGACCCGAGCGCAGCAGGCGTAAAGGCGCACCTCCGGGTCCGGCGTTTTCTGATGAGGCGGTTTGGCGCTCACCTGGCGGAGCATTTTCAACAGCATTTTGCGTTCAATGATGAATTTCATGAGGAATCCTTTCGCGCTGATGATGCGGCAGGGGGTGGGACAAAAACTGTCCAACCCTTTTTATTTTTCTGAAGGGCCAGGAGCGCGTTTGCCGCTTTCGTCACGAGCATTGCAGTGGTATTGGTTAGGCCGATGCGCCTTGGTTCGCTTGAGCTGAAGTCCAATTTGTTCCTCTCGCCGCTGGCCGGTTACACCAACCTGCCGTTCCGACTGGTGGTGCGGGAAATCGGGGGCATTGACCTCGCCACAACCGACCTGGTCAACGCCCGCTCGCTTCTGGAAAAAAACCGCAAGGCGCTCAAGCTCATCGAAACCAACGACGCGGACCGTCCGCTGGCGGTGCAGTTGTTCGGTTCGGTGCCCGAGGAAATGCGGGACGCCGCGGCGTATCTCGAATCGCTGGGTGTTTCGTCGGTGGACATCAATATGGGATGTCCGGTGCGCAAGGTCTGCAAGGTCGGCGGTGGCTCGGCCATGATGACCGAGCATGAGAAAACCGCAAAACTGGTCCAAGGAATGGTGAACGCCGTGAAAATCCCTGTGACCGCAAAAATGCGCCTGGGCTGGGACGACAATAACATCACCGCGCCGGACTTGGCGCGCGCGCTGGAGGACGCCGGCGTTGCGGCAATCTTTGTTCATGGACGCACCCGAGAGCAGGGCTTCGGCGGCACAGTAAATTTAAAGGGCATTCGGGCCGTGGTTCAGGCGGTGAAATCTATTCCCGTCATTGGCAATGGCGATGTGACCACGCCTGAGGCCGCCGACAAAATGTTCAATGAGACCGGGTGCGCGGGAGTGAGTGTGGGACGGGGCGCGTTTTATAATCCATGGATTTTCCAGCACACGCGGCATTATCTGGAGACGGGCACCTTGTTGCCGGAGCCGACTTTTGACGAGCGGGTGCGCGTCATGTGCCGCCACCTGGACCTGATGATCGAGGTGTTCGGCGAGGAGCACGGCTGCCGGATGTTCCGCAAGGTGGCCCCGTGGTATGCCAAGCGGTTCGGGCCGGTGAGCGAATTCAACAAGCGCGTGGTGCTGCTGTCGAGCAGGGCGCACTTTTATGAAATTTTGGAGGATTACCGGCGCTGGCGGGAGCCGTTTTTGGAGGAAAATGGCGAGTTGAAACCCCGTTATCAGCCGCCGCCGATGGTGGCGTCCTTCATGCAGGAGCCCGGCGTGGCGCAACGGCAGGCCATTCCCGTGCCCAAAGGGCCGGTGGAAGTGTGGTGACGGAAAATGCTGCTCAAGCAGTCTCAATCCTCCTGTTTGGCATTCCAGACAAACAGCGGCAGAATTAGCGCGAAGACCGATGCGATGACCCAAAAGTGCCCGACGGCGGTGAAGTCGTAGATAGGTTTCCCATCGGCCCCGAGGATTTTATGGGCATTAATCAAGTAACCGCCGACCGCTTCCTGCAAGGAGGCGCCTGCGTAGCTGAATAGGCCGATTACTCCCATGGCGGCGCCCGTGGCTTTCTTTGAGCAAATATCCACAGCCATCAGCCCGCCCAGATAGGTCACGAGCGCATAGACGGTGTAACCAAACAGCATCATGCTCATGTAGTCGCTCCACGGATTTCCTTTGGGCACGTAAACGAACATCGCCGTGGCGATCACAAAGAAAATGCCGAACAACATGCAGGGCGCGCTGCGTTTGTGGTGGAAAAATTTATCGGAAATCCAACCGCTTCCTGCGCGGGACAGCGCACCCAGCAGCGGGCCGATAAAGGCAAGCTGGAGAGAGTTTACCTCCGGAAATTGTGACTTCGCCAGCAAGGGGAAACCTGCAGAAAATCCAATACAGACATTCCCAGAGATTAAGCTCGATCAAAG
>CALJZV010000209.1 GCA_937983475.1 uncultured Verrucomicrobiales bacterium | reverse complement strand
AACGCTTTCAGCCCGTCTGAAAAACGGGCTCTGAAGGATTCCTTCAGAGCCCGCCTGGACTTTAATTATTCAATACTTCTTCAGCCGCCGACGCTGGCCAACTCCTCGTTGTTGGTCGCGTTGTAGATCTTGAACTGCTCGGCATGGAAGCTGGAGTCAGCGCGGAAGGCAAGCTTGCCAAAATAGCGCTTCTCCATCTCGATCAGCAGCTTTTCATCTTCGCCACGGAGACGGCTCAACACGGTGGGATGCACGACGATGCGGAGCTGGAAGTCGGTTTCGTCGCGTTGCCGTTTCTTGAGGATTTCGGCGAGCTTGCGCTGGATTTCCACGCTCATGGTGATGGCGCTCTTCACCTTGCCCCGGCCTTTGCAGTAAGGGCAGTCGTCATAGACAGCGGCGCGCACGCTTTCGGAGTGGCGTTGGCGGGTCATTTCCATGAGGCCCAGTTGCGAGATGGGCAGAATGTGGGTCTTTGCCTTGTCGCGGCGCAGGCCCTCTTTCATTTTCTGATAAACCTGCTGCTGATCCCGGCGCGATTTCATGTCAATGAAGTCGAGCACGATGAGGCCACCGATATTGCGAAGGCGTAGCTGGCGGCAAATTTCTTCCGCGGCCTCAAGGTTGACCTTGAGGATGGTGGATTCCTGATCCTTGCTGCCCTTGTGACGGCCGGTGTTGACGTCAATGGCCACAAGGGCCTCGGTTTCGTCGATGACCAGATAGCCGCCACTTTTGAGATGAACCTGGCGCGAAAAGGTGTTTTCGAGCTGCTTGGTGATGTTGAAGCGGTCGAACACCGGCTGGGATTCCGCGTAGAGTTTGACCTTGTCCGCCGATCGCTTGGAAATCTTGGCAATCACGTCCCGCATGCGGTGGTAGGGTTTCTGGCTGTCCACGACGATGCGTTCGACATCCTCGGTGAGAAAGTCGCGCACGGTGCGGTCAATCAGGTCGGGTTCCTGGAAAACGCAGGCGGGCGAGGGGCCGGTCTTGATTTTGTCCTGCACATCGCGCCATTCCTCCAGCAGGAGGGCCAAATCGCGCACAAAATAGCGCAATTGCTGGCCTTCGCCGGCGGTGCGGATGATGACGCCCATGACGTCGGGAATGCTCAGGCTGCGCAGAATGTGTTTGAGCCGCTGGCGTTCCTCCTGGTTTTCAATTTTCCGAGAGATGCCGCACTGGTCGGAGTTGGGCAGCAGCACGAGGTAGCGGCCGGGGATGACCAGGTTGGTTGTGATGCGTGGCCCTTTGGTGCCGATGGGGCCTTTGGTCACCTGCACGATGATTTCAGAACTGGGCGGGTAAAGGCGGGGGATGTCCTTTTGTGTGATGCGGGGACGGTCGCGCTTGCGGCCTTCGCGCTCGACCAGTTCAACGCTGTTGTCGAAGTTGCTGGGCACAATGTCCCAGTAGTGCAGGAAGGCATTCTTCTCGAAGCCAATGTCCACGAATGCGGCCTTGAGGCCGTCCTCCAGGTTGCGGACCCTGCCCTTGAAGATGCTGCCCACCAGCCGCTCCTCGGTGGTGCGTTCGATGGTGAATTCCTCGAGTTTGCCTGCTTCAAGCACAGCAACGCGGGTTTCAAGGGATTCGGCGTTGATGACGATTTCCTTGTTGCTCTGGACCTTTGGTTTCAAAAGGCGCTGCACCTTTTGAATAACTTTGGTGGCCAGGGCCTTGATGTTTTCCACAATGCCCTGGGGAGGCGCCTCGACGATTTTGACCGGTTGATACGGCTGCTCCTCGACCACTTCGGGCGTGTCAAGATGCGGCTCGCGGTAGCCTTTTTTGTCCTTGGCCTCCTCGGCCGGGACTGAAGCCTTGGGACCCTCCGCTGGCAAACCGGCGGCGATATTTTCGGCGCGCTCAATTTCGTGCTCGTGGCGAGCTTCAAACAGGGTTTCGTTGGATTTGTCGCCAACGACTTGTGCCCGCGCCTCGTGGGCGCCTCGGTCGGGTTTCTGGCTCATGCCGCCAGGGGGACGGAATCGCATGCCGCCACGTCGGCGGCGCGAAAAGTTTCTGTCACTCATAGTTCAATAAGACCTTCGATAGAGGTAAACGTTTTGCAGAATGCCAATGGCGATCAACGAGCAGAGCACTGAGGACCCGCCGTACGAGAGCAGCGGCAGTGGGATACCCGTCACGGGCATTAAGCGAATGTTCATGCCGATGTTGATGAAGACGTGGCTGAAGAGCATCGCAACGACTCCCACAGCCAGCAATTTGCCCAGGCGATCGCGCGCCTGTCCGGCAATCCGGATTCCGCCCAGCAGAATCACGGCATAAAGCGTGAGGACGGTCACGCTTCCAACGAAACCTTTCTCCTCGGCAATCACGGAGAAAATAAAATCGTTGTGCGCCACTCCGCGGGGCAGGAACCCCAGTGAATACTGCGTTCCCTGCCGCCAGCCTTTCCCGGTCAGCCCGCCTGATCCGACCGAAATGAGGGCCTGCTCAACATTGTAGGATTTGTTGCGTTGCAGGGCCTCGGCTTTTTTGCGCTCCTCCGGCGTGGCGTTCGGAGGAGCAAAAGAAATCCCAAAGTAGGTCAACAACCGATGCCGCTGGTATTCCTCAAGCTTGATCTGCCAGCCCGGCGGAGCGAACAAAATGTCCACCAGCAGCAGCGCGATCAGGCCGGTAATGACTCCCACCAGCTTGAAAATGAAACTCCGCGGCACCCCGGCGACAAGCATCATCACCAGTGCGATGGGAAACAACACCAGGGCCGACCCCAGGTCCGGCTCCTTGAGGATCAGGGCGAACGGCAGCAAGGTCAGCCCCAGCGACTTGAAAAACACCGAGGGCTGCCGCAATTCCTCGACCGGACGGCTCAGAAAGTGGGCTTGCGCGAAAATAAAAGCGATCTTGGCAAATTCCGACGGTTGGAGTTGAAAAAAACCGAGGTCAATCCAGCGTCGCGCCCCAAACCGGGTAGCGCCGATGCCGGGAATCAACACCAGCACCAGCAGGAGAATGGCAGCCCAGTAACCGACCACCGACCAGCGCGTCAATGACCGGTAATCCACCAGGCAGAAAATCGCTGCGACCAATAGTCCCAGACCGTACCAAATCATCTGGCGGACATGAAGCTGTTGCAGCCAGTGCAGGTTGCGGGCGGATTCGTTGGCAAACGCCGCGCTGTAAATGAATGCCGCGCCGACCGCCATCAGGCCGGCGACTGCCGCCAGCAGGAGCCAGTCCAGCCTTTGGCCGCGTTCATTTAAATGCGATTCAAACATGCCTTTAATTAAATTGACTCATTTGAGTGAGGTTTGCCGAGCCCATTTCGCGCTTTTGAATGGACTCATAAATCTTCCGGGCCACAGGGGCGCAGGTGCGTCCGCCCGAGGCGCCGCTCTGCACCATGACCACCACGGCAAAACGGGGATTTTCCACAGGCCCGAACGACGCAAACCAGGTGATTTTGTCCTCCAAGGCCTTGCCGCGTTTGACTTCGGCGGTGCCGGTTTTGCCGCCAATCCGGAAGCCAGGTAAAAAGGCCTCGCGCCCGGTGCCATCGCTGTCGTCCACGTCAGCAGCCATGGCGCGATGCAGCAATTCCACATGCTGGGGTGCCAGGTTGAGGTCCTCCCGCACGCCGCCCGCCATGAATGAGGGAGAAAGCGATGCAGGCATTCTTGAGCCGGCCTGCTTGACAAGCCGGGGCCAGAACACTTTGCCGCCATTGGCGATGGATGATGTCATGACGGCCATTTGGATCGGGGTCACGGTGATTTCCTGGCCGATGGAAACATTGGCGAGATTGCCGGCAGACCAAGCACCCCGGACTTCCTCATAACGGGGAAAATATCCGGCGGACTCCTGTTGTGGAAGAACCCCGGTGCGCTCGCCCAAATGAAAGCGATGGCCGGTTTCCAACAGCTTGGGAAGGCCCGCCAGCAAGGCGTAGTGGATAAAGTAAGTATTGCTCGATTTTTTGAATGCCCGGACAAAGTCGTAATCCCCCGCCGGCGCGGTATCGTCAATCTTCCTCTTGCCGATGACGGCATGGCCGGGATTGAAAACGGGGGTGTCAGGATTCAATACCCCGGCTTCCAGGCAGGCGAGTCCGGAGATGATTTTGAAAATTGAGCCGGGTTGGTAGAGGCCCATGGTGGCACGGTTGAAGATATGGCTGTGTTTTTCGTCGTTGAGGCGCGCCCAGTCGGCGTGGCTGATGCCATTGGGGAAGGCGTTGGGGTCAAACGCCGGCGCGGAGACCAGCGCCAGCACGTCCCCGTTGCGCACATCCATCACCACGACCGCGCCCCGCACGTTGGGCATCACGGTGGCGAGGGCCTTTTCCGCAGCCTGTTGCAACGGCAAGTCAATCGTGAGTTGGACATCCTTGCCGGGTTCCACAGGCCGCAAAATTTCCTCGCGCTGGCGATAATTCATGCTGTTGACCAAAAGCGATTTCACGCCCGCGCGCCCTTGCAGTTCGGCGTCAAACAACCCCTCGATGCCGCTGACGCCGGTGAAATAAGGCAGGCAATATTTGTAGGTGAAGTCTTCATCCTCGCCTGGTTGCGTTAGTTTTTTGACGTAGCCGAGCACGTGTGAGGCGGAGGTCTTGTGCGGATAAACGCGGGTGGCCTGCGACTCCATCTCGAGCCCTTGGATGGCGGTGAGTTGCTCGGCAAACATGGCCACTTGCTGGGGGGTCAAGTGCGAGGCGATGGGAAAGGGGACATACGGAAAACTGGTGTAATGCGTGGCAAACCGCTGTTTTTCCAGAATGCGCGGCTGGCCCAAGGCCGAGGTGACCCTGTGGGCAATGTTGCTCACGGCACGGTAGCGAGCCTCCATCCAAAGAGTGTTCCGGTCGGCCTGCGGGATTCTTTTAACCTCGGGATTTTGCGCTAAATAAGCCTTCCGGACTGTGTTGGTGTATTCGAAGGTGAACAGGTCGAGCAGGTCCTCAAAGTAAAGGTTGACGTTGTATTGGGGCCGGTTGTCAGCCAGCGCAATGCCGTTTCGGTCGAGGATTTTTCCCCGCAGGGCCGGGACGCGCACGGTGCGGAACGATTGCTTCTGTAGGTTGGCCTCATACCGCTTGGAGGCGACAATCTGAACCCACCAGAGTCCGCCCAACAAAACCAGCAGTCCGACGACTATGCCCGCCGCCAAGGCGGCCAGTCGTCGGTCCTGATTCAGTTGGTCGAAAACAAACATGGTTTAAAATCGGCCTCGCTTGATTTCCCGGTTCGCCCGCAGGCTGCTTTCGGGCAAATGTGGATAGCTTAACGCGCGACTGAGCCGGTCAAATGCCTCAAAAAATACAGGAGTTGCCACCCCGCAGACCAGCGTCATTACCAGCCATTGCCACAACGAGCCCCAGCCCAGGAGCGGATGGGTATTCAGGCTCAGCAGCAGGACGACGGTAAGCAGGGGAACCGCAGCACCAGAGGCCAAGCCCAGAACCACTTGGGCGTACCGATGCTGGCGCAGCAGAAGGCTGCGATAATGATTGATGACCAATCCGGCGGCCAGCAGCGGAAGCACCGAGACGCCCAGAGGGTTCGCGGACAGCGAGTCAAGCCATGTCCCGCCACAGACCGCCAGCAGAGCCACAAATCCTGTGCCACCCGACAGGGCCGCGTAAACCATCAGGGCTGGAAGCAAATTGAATTGCGTGCCGGTGACGTAACGGAATCCCTCCAGCGTGGCTTGCGCATAGACCGCCAGGAAGGCGGTCAGCAAAACGAGAATGGGCTGGATCCAGTTCATGGCGTTGCCCGGAGCGGCTTGAGTGTTTTATTTTCTGCAAAGGTATTTTTCATGGGAACATCACCCAGACTTCCTCGATGGCGTTCATTCTCGCAAACAGCTTGATTCGTGCCTCGGTTGACAGGCCGTAGTCTGCCGAGCGCGACTCGACCACGCGCCCAATGGGAATGCCTTTGGGAAACACGCCGCCTTCGCCGCTGGTGACGACCGTGTGGCCCGGCTTGAGCTGGCTGTTGCGCAGCAGATAGCCCATGTCCACGATGTTGTGCTCCAGAGGGTTGGCGGTCCCGGAGTAAATAATGCCGGTTTCCCGGGTTTCCTGAACAATGGCGGACACCCGCAGATTTGGATCTCCCAGCAGCACCACTTGCGACCGCGTTGCGCCGACCGAAGAAACTTTTCCGACCAGCCCTTCAAGGGTTCGCACCGGCATGTTGGGCCGGATGCCGTCCCGGCTGCCGAGGTCGATTTGCACGGTGCGCCACCAGTTGGCCGGGTCGCGGGCAATGACCCGGGCGGCTTTATAGCGGGCGAGTTGCTGTTTTTGCCAGCCGAGCAGTTGGCGGAGGCGCTCATTTTCCCGGAAGGCTTCCTCGGCCTGGGCCGCGCGGAGGCGAAGCTCCTCATTTTCCAGGCGGAGTTGTTCGTTTTGCCGCACCAGGTCGCGGCGGGGAATCACGGCATTGCCGACTTTCTCCGCAGCCTGGCTTGCGGAGCCAGCCAAGCTGAACAGGGGAAAAAAAAGCCCGCTGATGGCCAGCTTGAACTTGGCCGCAGTCTGGCTGGGCAGGTTGAATAAAACCAGCACCATCACGACCACCAGGGCCAACGCTATGTAATGCCTTTTAAACATGTCGCCCGTTTTCCGCGGGCGAACGCCGGGGAATCAAACCTTGGAATAGGCCACTCGCTTGAGGAAGCTGATCTCCTGCAACACCCGGCCGGTGCCTTCGCACACCGCGCTCAACGGATCGTCGGCAATATGCACCGGCAGCCCGGTTTCATCGGCCACCATCCGGTCTATGCCGCGCACCAGCGCGCCCCCGCCCGCCATCATGATGCCCCGTTCAATAAGGTCGCCGGACAGCTCCGGTGGACAGCGTTCGAGGGTGATGCGGATGGATTCGAGGATGCTTGAAAGCGGCTCTTTGAGCGCTTCGCGGATTTCCTCCGAACGAATGGTCAAAGTCTTGGGCAATCCGGCGCTCAGGTCGCGCCCCTTGACTTCCATGGTTAATTCCTGCTCCAGCGGATAAGCGGAACCAATCCGCATTTTGATCTCTTCCGCTGTGCGTTCGCCAATCAGTAAATTGTAGGCCCGCTTCATGTAAGCGACGATGGTTTCGTCGAATTCGTCCCCGCCGACGCGCAGACTGCGGCTGAAGACAATGCCAGCGAGGGAAATAATGGCAATTTCGCAGGTGCCCCCGCCGATATCCACAATCATGTTGCCCGCCGGTTCATGCACGGGCAGGCCCACGCCGATGGCCGAGGCCATCGGTTGTTCAATGAGATACACCTCACGCGCGCCCGCATGGGTCGCTGAGTCCTTGACGGCTCGTTTTTCCACTTCGGTGATGCCGGAGGGAACAGCCACGACCACCCGGGGGGCAATCAGCTTGCGGTGATGCACTTTTTGAATGAAATGCCGCAGCATGGCCTCGGTGATCTCAAAATCGGCAATCACGCCGTCTTTCATCGGACGGATGGCCACAATATTACCCGGAGTCCTTCCCAGCCTGGGTTTGGCCTCGTCGCCGCCGGCCAGGCCGTTGGTCGTGCCCGCTTGAATGGCTACTACGGAGGGTTCGCGAAGAACGATGCCTTGATCCCGAACGTAAACCAAGGAGTTGGCCGTTCCCAAATCAATCCCAATGTCGTTGGAAAAAAGGCTTTTAACTTGCGCTAACATGAATGGTGCCTAGCACGGGCTCAATAAAACGAAGCCCGCGCGGCACGGTCAAGCCTATTGAGGGAAAACCTGTCTCGCTTGGGCTTACACGGTCGTTCGGTTGCCCTGCGGATCACTCTGCGGTTTCGCCAAGCCGAAAAGTGACCAGTGTTCCGGGGCCCGCCGTTGAGCTTTTGCGTAGCACCACGGTCGCCGGGCCGGCAATGATCATCGGCACGGGAATGTTGGGGTTGCCCCCGGTCCCCAATGTGACTGTGTCCTCTCCCACTGTCACATCTATGGATGCGGAACTGTCCAAAGAAACACTCAGCACCTCCATGAACTGGTTGGTGGACAGCACCAGCTTGTGCTCCATGGTGCGTCCGGCGGGTTGAACCCAGGAAAACAACTGGCCTTGGGCTTCAAGCGCCCATAATCCAATACCCAGCGCAACGGCTAAACTCCATGCGTTTTTCATCGTTCCTCCTTGTGATCAAGTTAAACCGGCGGTGAGGGGCGGTCTGTTCAAGGATTAATTGAACGAGTTTTAAGGGAAACCCTGATTCCGCTGATTTGAGCATGGCATGGAACTGGCTGAATTACTCTTATGGAAACGCTTTTTATTCCTAAGAAATTCGAGATCCAGTTTCAGCGCACGTCGGAGGACCAGTACACGGGCGCGCTGGTGATTGACGGGATGGAAATGGGCGTGGGCACCCCCAAGACATTGGACGAAATCACCGCCTTTTTGATGCCCCAGCATCCCATGATTGCGCCGCGCATGGGGAGTCCACGCAGGCAGGACACGATTAATTAGAAGTTCATAAAAAGCGTTTTTGCCTGCTAATCAGACTCATCAAACTCCCGGCTTGCAGCCTCCGGTTGCTGGTTTAACCTGATTTCGTGTCCGGGTTTTCTGACCGACATCTCTTTGCGTTTGCCGTCCTGATTTACGGCATAAGCATGCTGTACTCAGTTTTTTTGTGGCGACGAGGGTTTCGCGAAGACAACCGCATCAATTATTTCCTGTTGCTTTCCGGCTTCATTTTGCACACCGGTTCCATGGTCTGGCGCGGCCTGGCCTTGCAGCGATGCCCCTTGGGCAACCTCTACGAGGCGATGGTGTTTGTGGGTTGGGGCATGGTGGGTGTTTATTTGCTAGTCGGATTCGGGGCCCGATTGCGATTTCTCGGAGCGTTTGCCTCGCCGCTGTTGTTTGGCATCGGAGTCTTTGCCCTGCTGCTGGGGATGGAGTTGAACAGCGGTGCGGCTCCAGAGACCCGCAACGGGCTGGCCAGCCTCCATGGAGCGCTGATTCTGCTTTCCTACGGCGCGTTTGGTCTCAGTTCCATTGCCGGCGTCATGTATGTGACCCAGGAGCGCGACCTCAAAATGCACCGCAAGCGGGCGATATTCTCTTTGATGCCGCCGATCGAGCGGTTGGAAAAAGTCATGAGCCGCCTTCTGCTGGCCGGGTTTATTTTGCTGACGGTCGGGCTTTCGATGAGCCCGGTGCTGTTGAAACGGGAATACGGTGTTTATTTCAAACTTGAGCCCAAGTTGGTCTGGTCGCTGTTGGTCTGGGCCATTTATTTCGGGTTGATCCTCTTGCATGGACGGTTCGCCCAGACGGGCCGGCGGTTTGCCTGGGGGGCGATAGGCAGCTTTGTGTTCGTGCTGCTGACGTTCTGGGGAGTCAACCTGTTATCCCACGCCCATAATCCCTAAACACTCCATGCCGATTGTTGTTGTTGGACTCAGCCACCATTCCTCGCCCGTGACGGTGCGGGAGCGATTTGCTTTTTCCGAATCGGCCATTCCCGTCGCACTCCAGCAATTGCGGCAAAGCGGCATTGCTGCCGAGGCGGTCATTCTCTCCACATGCAACCGCGTGGAAATTTACGCCTCGACGCAACTGAGCGCTTCCGAGGCGTTTGCCGCGTTGAAGCGGTTTTTTCACGAGCACCACAACTGCCCCGAGTTCCATGAGGATGGGCTTTACGCCATGGGCGAACCGCAAAGCCTGGAGCATTTGTTCAAAGTGGCCAGCGGCATGGACTCCATGGTGTTGGGGGAAACTGAAATATTGGGACAATTAAAAAAAGCCTATGACCTGGCCCTTCAGCATCGTCATACCGGCAGCCGCCTAAACAAGGCCTTCCAGAAAGCCTTCAATGTGGCCAAGCATATCCGCACCGAAACCAACATCCAGCGCGGCAGCGTCTCCGTTGGTTCCGTGGCGGTTGAGTTGGCGGAAAAAATCTTCACCTCCCTGGGGGATCGCAGCGTCATGGTGATTGGCGCCGGGGAAACCAGCGAAAAAACCGCCCGGGCACTGCTCTCCCGTGGCGCCCACAGTATTATTGTATCCAACCGATCCTTCGACCGGGCCGAACTGCTCGCCAAAGAGCTTGGAGGACGCGCTATTCACTTCGAAGAATGGGAGCGGGACTTTGCGCAAATTGACATTGTCATCAGCAGCACCTCCGCGCCTCACTACGTGCTCGACCGCCAAAAACTGACCCCATTGATGAAGCTGCGAAAAAACAGGCCGTTGCTGCTTATCGACATCGCCGTGCCGCGCGACATCGAGCCGGAAGTGAACTTTTTGGAAAATGTGTACCTTTACAACATTGACGATCTCCAGGCCATTGCCGACGACTATCTGCGCCAGCGACACGAGGAAATTGTCCGGTGCGAGGCCATTATCCGGGAAAAAGTCCGCAGCTTTTTTCCTCAAGCGTCAACCGGTTCGATGGCGGGAGATTCCCAACTGGCCTTTGAATGAAATGAAGGGCCGAATAATTCAACGATCCAGTGAAATCTGACACCCTGTTTATAGCAACTCGCGGCAGCGCGCTGGCGTTGGCCCAGGCCAAGGATATCCTGTCCCGTTGACAAAATGCCTCTCCCGAAAAAAACTTTGATCTCAAAATAATCAAAACCACCGGGGACAAGCTTCAAACCGCCTCCCTGGCGCGCATAGACGCCGCCTTGCCGCGCGGACTGTTCACCAAGGAAATCGAGGAGGCGCTGCTTTCCGGCGAGGCGCATTTGGCCGTTCACAGCCTCAAGGATTTGCCGACGGATCTGCCGGAGGGGCTGAAGTTGGGAGCCACACCGGAGCGCGCCGATGTGCGCGATGTTTTAATTTACCGAAAGGAGCCTTCGACGGCGCGTGGTTTTCAAGGCGACTTGATGGTTGAGAGCTTGGTGGATGTGAAGCCCAGTGCCGTCGTGGCCACCAGCAGCACGCGGCGCGGCGCCCAACTGCGCCTGCACCGCCCGGACCTGCGCGTGGTGCCCATTCGTGGAAACGTCGGCACGCGTCTTCATAAACTGGCGGAACACACTGAATTGGACGCTTTGATTCTGGCGGCCGCAGGGCTGCGCCGATTGGGCTTCCAAGTGGATTCCGAGGGCAATCTGTCAGGGGTTGACGTGCCTCCCGGTCTCAAGGCTTGTTTTTTGTCCACAGAGGAGATGCTGCCCTGTGTGGGCCAGGCGGCCATCGGTGTTGAGATTCGCGCGGATGATTCTGCTGCACTTTCTATTTGCGAGCGACTGAACCATTGGAACACGTGGCATGCCGTTGCTGCCGAAAGGGCCTTTCTCAATGCGCTCGGAGGGGGATGCCAGAGCGCTGTGGCGGCTTACGCGACCTGCTCGGAAAATGGATTAAGCCTCAAGGCGGTGTCTTTCTTAAGCGGTCACGTGTGGCGAGGAACGATTCAGGGCCAAGCGGAAGCGGCGAGTCAACTGGGAGAGGAATTAGCCGGGCGATTGAAGGGCGTTTAATTTCCCATTGATTAAATAAAAAAGGCTGACTCTTTCGAGCCAGCCTTCAAATGAATGGATATGCGGGAATTACTTCCTGCGGCGGAAGGCAGTTCCAATTAAAGCCAGACCGCCCATCACGCCCAGCGCGATGGTGGAGGGCTCAGGCACCGGAACAAAGCTTAGCACCAAATCTTGGTCTGAGTTCAGCAATTGAACAACAAACGTGCCGCCATCCAGGCTATTGGCAAAGTTATCGGTGATGATGTTGAACGCCGAGGCGTCGAATCCCGTAATGCCGCCCGAAGCCGAAGCGATGGTCCATGAATAACCTGTGGCGCTGTCAAAATCCAGCAAGTTGCCAAAGATGTTGATGGCAAACGGGTTTCCAGAAGAGGCGCCAAGACTCAATCCACCAGTGATGTTCACCAAGTCCCAAGCGGTTCCGGCCGAACCCACGGCATTATTGATCTCAAAATTGTAGGTTGCCCCACCGTTCCAAAGGCTGCTGCCGGCGTTGAGAATGCCAACGCTGGCCCCGGGATTCAGGCTGGCGCCGGAGTTGAGCGTCATGCCGCCGGTGATGTTTCCTGTGCCCAATAGAGTGCCATCGCTGTTGACAACCACGGCTCCAGCATGGCTGCCAGTGACATTCACTGTCCCGCCATTGATGATCGTGTTGCCGTGGGTGCTGTTGCCGGACAAAGTAAGGATTCCGGTCCCGGACTTGGTCAAAGTACCAGCCCCGCTGATGGCGTTGGCGATGGAAACATTGTTGGCGCCGCTGATGTTCAGTGTGTTGGCACCCAGCGAGATGGTGCTTCCGCCAAAGGTCAGAGCACCGGAGGTGGCGCTCCACGTTTGGCTGCTGCCGATGGCAATGCTGCTGATGTTAATAATCTGGTTCAGCGAGGAATTGTTGGTTATGCCATTCCCTTGAATGGTCAGCGTGGTGCCGACCGAGTTGCCAATGGTGAAGGCGCTTGCCCCCGCGCCAAATGACAGGCCCGCAATGTTGTAATTGGCCTGCATATTGTTATTGAGCTTGAAGCCGCCCGTGAAAATCAGGTCCGCAGTGCCGTTGTTCGCGGGAGCACTGGGCGAAAAGTTTCCCGCCGTGCTCCAGTCTTTTTGACCAGCATTGCTGGATGGGCTCCAGGTAAAGACTGCCGCATTGGCAGAGGTTGAAATGGCAACTACAGCCAGCAAGCCTGCTGTTCGAGTCGCAAAATATCCGCGCTGTTTGAGTTTTTTCATGATAGCACCGTTTTTAAATGGATTTTTCCCGTTTCGCAGTCGTGAGAATCTTATGATTGATAACCAATGTCAAACAGTAATTCGGAACCGGGTGCCTGCAAGAATCAGGCGAATTGTGTAAGTTTTTCCCTTACGTATATCAGGGCGCTAAGTGTTTGCTTTATGTTTAAAGTGCCTTCAACTGTTGGCCTGAAAAATGAGGAACTTGAGAAACCCAGTAGCCAGGGAAGTAAAGTTTTGTCTATTCACGGCCTGAGGACGCGTTCATCCTCAGGAAAGTGCTGAAATCGCCAGTTTATCCAATGTTCTGCCTGTTATGAAATTATCTGTCAAAAGCGATTACGCCGCTCGCGCCATTTTGTGGCTGGCTCGCCATTATCCGGAGGGAATCGCTCGCAAGGTGGAGGAAATGGGCGTTGAGCAGGGAATTCCACCCAAGTACTTGGTGCAGATTCTCATCGAATTGAAGGGCAAGCAGCTTGTCAAAAGTGTTCGGGGCAAGGAAGGCGGTTACCTGTTGGCCAAGCCGCCGTCTGAAATCACCCTGGGCGACGTGTTGCGATGTGTTCATGGCGAGGTGTTTGATTCGCCCGCCCTTGCTGATGCCAAGTGTTCGCCGGAACTGCGGGACGCCTGGAAAAAACTTCAAATCACCCTAAACCAGGCGGCGGACGCGATCACCTTCCAGCAATTGCTGGATGCGGGGAACGAAAAGGAAAAAATGTATTACATCTGAACGCATGGGGACCTGCCTTCATTGCTTTTATCAATAGGGCGTCCAGTTTTACCAATTTGCGCATTTATTGGAAGCCAGCCTTAATATCGCCCATGAAATCCCGCATTGACTGGTTGATGCCCTTGATGCTGCTGGCAGCTTGCGCCAAGCCCACCGGCCAGCCTGAAGAAGTGGCCAACGCCTTTCTGGGCGCAGCCCGCCGGCAGGATTGCCAGGCGGTTTGGCAGTTTTTTTCCAAGGGAACGCAGGAGGCGATTCTGGTTGAGTCGGCGAAATTTGCCAAAGACCATCCCTATTTGGGCACGCCCCCGAAGCCTGAACAGCGCTACTGCGATCGTTATTTTTCGTATGTAACGGATTCCGCCACGCTGAAGAAAATGGAAGGCTCCATCGCAGTGGTGCGAGTTCTGCGAAAGGAGCCGACCAATTTTTTGATTCCCGGCTTTTTCCCGACCAAATTCAAGGAGGTTCCCGAGGAATTGGCCTTGGTCAAAGAATATGGCGTCTGGAAAATTGATCTTCCCATGCTTCGCGAACATTACGTTGAAAAGGATAAGCGACTGCGGGCGCAGGAGGAGCAGAGGCTTGCGGCTTACCGCGAGGAACAGGCTCGCGTCCGCGAAGAAATCCAGAAAACCTGCCCCGAAACGCTTTCGTTGTTGGCGCGGTGGACCTTTGAAGCTGTGTCCGGTCGCATGCTGCGGGATGTCACCGGGCAATTTACCGCGGAGCTGGATGGCGTTCAGGCGCTTCATTTGCCCGACGGCGCGGCTGTCCAATTTGCCGCAAACAAAGAGGCCATTATTCTTCCCGAAGAGCTGTTGAATGACCGCTCGTGCGGGGTCATCAGCTTCTGGTTTCGGATCGACAACACCAACCGGCACGCGCGCCTCTTCCACAAGGTGGATCCGGGCGTTTTTAATGAATTAAAAATTGAGGTGGCCGGTAATGGCCGCCTGTTTATCCTCCGCCGTGGCCACCAGTTAATGAACCAGGAACTGATTCAGCCGCACCGGTTTTACCATTTTGCATTCGTGTGGAACGATCAGGGCGAGGCTTTGTATTTAAATGGACGTCAGGACGCTCATTCCCCGCATTTGGCCATAATTGGTTCACGGTCCAGCCTCACCCTGATTGGCCGGGACCCCGTCAATGCCGGCGTCTGCTCGACCATGACTCTCCGGGATCTGCGGTTTTACGAGGGCCGAGCGACGGATGCTGACATCGAGAACATTTTCAGGCAGAACTAATCCGAATCCTTTGAGGCGATCGTTCGTCTGTGAATTGTTCTCATGAAGACACATGTTGTTTGCTTGCTCTCGTTTGGCCTGCTCTTAGGCCAGGTTTTTGCTGAACGAAAGGAACTCACCGGCCAGCGCGCACCCACCAAGACACCCGCGCTCGCTCCCGCTGAGGCGCAGAAAGCATTCAAGGTCCCCGAAGGCTTTGAAGTGCGCCTGTTCGCCGCGGAACCGGATGTCGTCAATCCCGTTGCCATGACCTGGGATGACCGCGGCCGGTTGTGGGTCGTCGAGCTGTATGAATATCCCACAGGCGCTGCGCCCGGCGAGAAACCGCGCGACCGCATCAAAATTCTCGAAGACACCGACAACGACGGCCGCGCCGACAAGGTGACGGTGTTCGCCGACGGACTGAACCTCGCGACGGCGATTCTCTACGGCGATGGCGGCGTCTATGTCGGCCAGGCGCCGGACCTGTTGCATCTCAAAGACACCAATGGCGATGATGTGGCCGATGAACGCAAGGTGGTGATGACCGGTTTCGGCCTGCATGATCGGCACGAATTGCTCAACGGCTTCACTTGGGGTCCGGACGGCTGGCTTTACATGACCCATGGCGTGTTCACGCACTCGGAAGTGCGCATTCCCGAAGCGACCGACGACGGCGTGATCATGGATGCCGCCGTGGCGCGATTCCATCCGCGCACAAAGAAATTTGAAGTGTACGCCGATGGCACGAGCAATCCGTGGGGCGTGGATTTCGACAAATACGGCAACGCGTTTGTCAGCGCCTGCGTGATTGATCATTTGTTTCACATGGCACCGGGCGGCATTTACCAGCGGCAAGGCGGCACGCCGGGGCATCCCTACGCTTATGAATTGCTGCCGAGCATCGTGGACCACAAACATCACAGGGCGGCCTATTGCGGCATCAACATTTATCAGGGCGACAATTTCCCAGTGGAATACCAGGGGCGCGTCTTTTTCGGCAACATTCACCAGAACGCCATCAACCACGATCGATTGACGCCCAATGGCTCCAGCTTCAAAGCCACGGCGGAAGAGGATTTTCTGACCACGACGGATGGCTGGTTCCGGCCTGTCGTGCAGAACGTCGGCCCGGACGGCGCGCTCTGGATCGCCGATTGGTATGACAAATATCCTTGTTATCAGAACGCGCAGGCTGATCCCGAGGGCGTGGATCGCGCGCATGGCCGCATTTGGCGCGTGGTTTACACGGGCAACAAACCGGGGAAGAAAATCGGATCTCGGCCGGACCGGAAAGTGGATTTGGCCAAACTGAGAAGCGATCAACTGGTAAAATTGTTGAAGCATCCGAATGTATGGCAGAGGAGAGCGGCTTTACGCCTCTTAAGTGAGCGCACTGATTGGTGGCGATTTCTTGGAAAATCAAAAGGATCCGAACAAACCACACTCTTGGAACGACAGGTTGTTAATGCGCAAATTGAAGAATCAGCTTTATACGCGTTGTGGGCGCTACATTCTGGGCAGCAGCTTTTATCAGAAGATTTATTGTCAAAAGCTGCTAATCACTCTGACCCTAGCTTAAGGGCCTGGAGCGCACGTTTGGTAGGAGAAAGAGCTTCCTTTTTGTCTAATAAACATCGGGATTTGGCAGCAACATTTTCGGGCACAGGTGAATATGTTCATCATTTCAAAAAAATATCATTACTCGAAATTTTGGCCGCTGACCCTGATCCCCGCGTTCGCCTCGCCGTCGCCACGGCTTGCCGCCAACTGGTTTCCGGTTCGCTCACCGTCAACTCCGACATCAATACCAATGCGCCGGTCGATAAAATTCTGACCACGCTCATCAAATCTTCCGCTGACGCCAAGGACCCGCTGATACCCTTCATGATCTGGATGGCGAGCGAACCGTTGATCGCCGCCAATCCACAGCCGTGGCTGAAATGGTTTGCCGAAAACGGCGCGGATACGCTGCCGCTTTCCGGAATTCTGGCCAAAAAATCCATGCGCCGCATTTGCGACACTGGCGATGCTGAAAAAATGAACAAGGCAGTCGAGTTCCTCGAAAAATTGGGTCAGAGCCTCGTTACCTCGGCTCCTACGAGGGACGAACTGTTGATCGCCGCGCTCGAAGGCCTGATCGAGGGCCAGCGCGCCAAACGGCTCATGCCGACCGCTGATGTTCAACACCTTTGTGAAAAGTTGAATTACCGCCAACCGCCGCAGGTGAAGGAGCGA
>CALJZV010000208.1 GCA_937983475.1 uncultured Verrucomicrobiales bacterium | reverse complement strand
GCAACTGCCCGCCCTCGCCGGGCTTGGCGCCCTGGGCCATCTTGATCTGCAATTCCTTGGCCTGGGTCAGGTAGAGGCTGGTCACGCCGAAACGCCCAGAGGCCACCTGTTTTATGGCAGAGTTTTTCGAGTCGCCGTTGCCGTTGCTCCAGGCGTAGCGCTCGGGGTCCTCGCCGCCTTCGCCGGTGTTGCTCTTGCCGCCAATGCGGTTCATGGCGATGGCCAGCGCCTCGTGGGCCTCCTTGCTGATGGAGCCGTAGGACATGGCCCCGGATTTGAACCGCTTGAGAATGGATTCAATGGACTCGACTTCTTCAATGGGCACCGGCGTTGCGGGTTTGAAGTCCAGCAGGGCGCGAAGGGTGCAATGGCGCTTCATTTGGTCATTAACCAAATAAGAGTATTCTTTGAAGGTTTTGTAGTCCGCGTTGCGGACGGCGCGTTGAAGCTTGTGAACCGTTTGCGGGTTGAACAAATGCACTTCACCGTCGGCGCGCCACTGATATTGGCCACCCACATCGAGCGTGTGGCCGTTGACCTGTCGATCGGGAAACGCATGCTGATGGCGCAGGAGGGTTTCCTTGGCAATTTCCTCCAGTCCGATGCCTTCGATTCGGGAGGCGGTCCAGGTGAAATACTTGTCAATGACGGTGCGGTTGATGCCGACGGCTTCGAAAATCTGGGCGCCCCAATAGCTTTGGATGGTGGAGATGCCCATCTTGGAAATAACTTTAACCACGCCTTTGACCGCTGCCTTGACGAAATTTTTGCAGGCCGTTTTGTGGTCCACGCCCTTCAAAAGCCCTTGGCGAATCATGTCGTCGAGGGTTTCAAAGGCGAGATATGGGTTGATCGCACCACACCCGAAGCCGATCAGAAGCGAGAAGTGATGCACCTCACGTGGTTCGCCGGATTCAAGGATCAAGCCGACTTTGGTGCGGGTGCCTTCGCGGATCAAATGATGATGCAGCCCAGCCACCGCCATGAGGGAGGGAATGGGCGCCATCTCGGCACTCACGCCGCGATCGGAGAGAATGATGATGTTGACTCCCTCCTGGACGGCCTGGGTGGCCTTGGCGCAGAGGTCTTCCATGGCCTGTTCCAGCCCTTTTGCGCCGTCGGCGGCGCGGAAAAGCATTGGCAGGGTGACGGACTTGAAGCCCGGAAGCGAAATGTGCTGGAGTTTGGCAAATTCCTCGTTGGTCAGGATGGGATATTTCATCTCAATCAGCCGGCAGCTTTCCGGCCTGGGATCAAGAAGGTTGCCTTCCGAGCCGATGGCCGTCTCGGTGGACATGATGATTTCCTCGCGGATGCAATCAATGGGCGGGTTGGTGACCTGCGCGAAGAGTTGTTTGAAGTAATTAAACAGCAACTGTGGCCGGTCGGACAACACGGCCAATGGCGTGTCCGTTCCCATGGAGCCAATGGCTTCATTGCCGTCGCGCGCCATGGGGAGCATGAGAATTCGGAGGTCCTCAAAGGTGTAACCAAATGCCTGCTGCCGCTGTAGAACGGTTTGGTGGTCTGGTTCGGGCAGCGCACCGGGGTCCGGCAGTTTGGACAGCTCGAGCATGTGCTCGTCGAGCCACTTCCTATAGGGATGGGCCGTGGCGATGGAGGTTTTTATTTCCTCGTCGGAAACGATTCTTCCCTGCTCGGTATCGATGAGGAACATGCGCCCGGGCTGAAGCCGGCCTTTTTCCAGAACCCTCTCCGGGTCCACGTCCAGCACGCCGACTTCGGAGGCCATGATCACCATGTCGTCCTTGGTGACGTAGTAACGGGAAGGGCGAAGGCCATTGCGATCCAGGACCGCCCCGATCCGGGTACCGTCGGTGAACGCGATGGAGGCGGGTCCATCCCACGGTTCCATCAGGCAACCATGGTATTCATAGAACGCCTTTTTCTCGTCGCTCATGGTCTCATGGTTGGTCCACGGCTCGGGTATCATCATCATCATCGCGTGCGGCAACGGCCGACCAGCGAGAACGAGCAGTTCCAGGCAATTGTCGAACATGGCGGAGTCGCTGCCGTCGGTGTTGATGATGGGCAGAATCTTTTTGATGTCGTCGGCGAACAGCTCCGATTCGAACATCGCCTGGCGGGCGTGCATCCAGTTGATATTCCCTCGCAGCGTGTTGATTTCGCCGTTGTGCGCGATGTAGCGATAGGGATGCGAGCGTTCCCATGTGGGAAACGTGTTGGTGCTAAAGCGGGAATGCACCAATGCCAGGGCGGTTTCCATGTCGGAATCTCGCAGGTCGGGATAATATTGGTCGACCTGGGCCGGCATCAACAGGCCCTTGTAAACCAGAGTCCGGCTGGACAGGCTTGGAACGTAGAAAAAATTGCCTCCGGGCAGTTTGCCGTAGCGAATCGTGTTGGCCGCCCGCTTGCGGATGACATACAGCTTGCGCTCAAAAGCCAGTTGGTCCGGCAGAGTCGGGTTGCGCCCGATGAAAATCTGCCGCATCACGGGTTCGGCGGCCCGGGCGACACTGCCCAAGGAGGAGTTGTCCGTGGGAATGGTGCGCCACCCCAGGACTGTTTGGCCTTCCTCGGCAACAATTGTCTCAAACGCCTTTTCGCATTGGCCGCGCTGGGAGGCATCCCGCGGCAAGTAAACCATGCCCACGCCGTAATCGCCTTGGGGCGGCAGTTTGATTTTGGATTCTTCAGATACTTTGCGAAGAAACTTATCCGGCATCTGAAGGAGAATACCCGCGCCGTCGCCGGTATTGACTTCGCACCCGCAGGCGCCTCGGTGGTCCAGGTTGAGCAGGATCTGGAGCGCGTCCCGGACAATTTGATGAGACTTGCGGCCCTTGATGTTCACCAAAAAGCCGACGCCGCAGGCGTCATGCTCAAATTGAGGATCGTACAGCCCCTGTTTGGCGGGCATGCCGGGAACCTTGCCGTGGTCCTGCGGATTCACTAAATGGGTGCTCATCTTTTGGTTTTATGCTGCAAAGTCAGGTTCGTTTCGGAACAAAAATTTTGTAATGTATTACTGAAACTGGTGGCCCCTGCAACTGGCAATTGCAAAAACTTTTTCCCAAAAAAACGCGCTTGAACACGGCTTGGTTTCAAACTCCAAAAAATGAAAAAATAATCCCGTTTGCCAACCAGGGAAATCACACCTCAGTCAGGACAGCGCAGCATTCAAAGTGGCAGGTTGGAGAGTTGCCAAAGGAAGGGCGATCAGTCATTTCGCTTATGAATGCCCAGCTTGTTGCCGTCCGGGTCCACGATAATCGCTGCCCGGCAGGCAGGCATGTGAAAAGGCTCCATGGCGAATGGCACATGGTGCTGCTTGAGGTGCGCAATGGTTTCGTCAAAGTCCTCCACTTCCAGCACCAGTTGGACCCCGTCGCCCGACGGCTTCAGGAACGGTTCCTTCCCCACAGCCAGCGTGTGAGGCCCGATTTCATATTCGATCCAGAATCCATCGGGAATTTCCATGGTGGTCGCAGGAGCAAGGCCAAGAATCTTTTCGTAAAAGGCGCGGGAGCGCGCCTCGTCCGTGGCGGGATAGACGATGAAGGCGAATTCGATGATTTTCATTGGTAATTACAAATCCGAGTTGAGCGTTTCGAAGGGGCTTACTTCGTTCTTTTACTTCATTCAATCCAAACTTCGCTCAAGTTGTGGGTTTCGATGGATATCCCAGGCCTGTTAAGAACGGGACAATTTCCAGAAAAAAGCTGAAAAGTTCTGAAAAATCTTGATTGAAGGAGCGTATCTCATAAACTGGCCGCGCAGATGGTCGAAATAGGTCGTAACGTAAAAAAGATGGCCATCGCATTCCTCCACGTTGCGCCGTTGGAACAGCAGTCATAAAGACTGCTGGGTTGGTTTTTTCTGATGAATATTCCCGTTTATTTGCTGGCAGCGCAACAGACGCAAATTGGCTACATCTGGAGGAGTGCCACTCCCGAGGGCAAGATAATCATCATCTGCCTGGTCTTTTTCTCCATTTGCGCGTGGACGGTTATGGTTTCCAAGGCCCTTCAAATGCGCCGCGCCCGGCAGTTCAACGAATATTTTGACGCCGAATACCGCAGCCAGAAAAACGTGATGGGCATCTATGACCGCCGGTTGCAGGTAGAGGGGTGCCCCCTGTTTACGGTTTACCAGTCGGGGTGTTTGGAGCTGGAGCACCGGCTGCGAACCGGGGAAGGCGAGGAACGTAAAAAGCATTTGACCCTTAAAAGCGTGGAGCACATAAAGCGAACCTTGGAGGGCGCGGTTTCCCGCGAGGCGCTCAAATTGGAATCCGGCTTGATCATGCTGGCCATCGCGGTCAGCGGCGCGCCGTTCCTCGGGTTGCTGGGCACTGTTTGGGGCGTGATGGACACCTTTGCGGCCATCGGCCTCATGGGCAAGGCCGATTTGCAGACCATGGCGCCGGGTGTGTCCTCCTCACTCTCCACCACGGTGGCAGGCTTGCTCGTGGCCATTCCCTCGATGTTTGCCTACAACTGGCTGGTGCATACTCTTCGGGTTCGGACCGTGGAGTTGGACAATTTTGCCCAGGATTTGATGTCGCGCATTGAAACGGAATACCTGAAGGACGAATAAGCATGCGCCGCTTCTCCCAACGCAATTCGCTGGTGACGTTGAATGAAATCAATATCACGCCGCTGCTCGACCTGGCGTTCGTGCTGCTGATCATTTTCATCATCACGCGCCCGTTGATTGAGCAGTCCATTGATCTGAAGCTGCCCAAGGGCGGCGATGCCCAGGTCAAAGTCAATCCCAAGGACGCGCAAACCATTGAGATTGCCACCAGCGGACTCTACAAACTCAATGGAACGGCCATGCCGCTGCCGCAGATTATGGTGTATCTCGATAGCGCCTTTCAGAAAAACCCCAATAGTTTTGTCTCCATTCGCGCCGACGAGGAGGGGGCTTACAAGCACGTTGCGGCGGTGTTGGATGCCTGCCAGAAACGCGGCATCACGCGATTTTCACTCAAGACATTTCCGGAAAAATGAACCGGCTCCAGAAAAAATGCCTCATTGGCGCAGTGGGAATGCATCTCCTGCTGCTGCTGATTTTGCTGGTTGGACCGGCCTTTTTGTCGTCCAAGGTCGAGCCCGAACCGGTCATCATCGAGTTGGTGAACATGAAAGTCACCGATGGTAAAACACAGGGCGGAGGCAACCCTGCGGTGACGCTTCCCCCGCCGCCAAAGGCGGTCGAGCAACCTTCCCCGCCCAAGCCCGAGCCAATCAAAGAGGAGGTCAAACTCCCGCCTCCGAAGCCCGAGCCCAAGCCGGAGCCCAAGCCCAAGCACGAGGCTGAGGTTCCCGTGGCTGAGCCCAAAAAAATCGTCCAGCCGAAGCCGGATCCCAAGCCCGCACCCAAGCCGGAGGTCAAAACGGCTACCAAGCCAAAACTCGAGTTGAAGCCCGTGGTGCGGAATCCGTCGGCTCAGCCGACGGCCGCCAAGAACACCGCCGCCGAGCAGCAGCAAAAAGCATTGCAGGAGCTGGCAAAAAACTTGAGCAGCGCCCGGGCCAACATCCAGAGCAAAATGTCCTCCAGCACTTCGGTGGAAATGCCGGGTGTCGGCGGCGAGGCGTTTGTCCCTTATGCCCAGTTGGTCAAAGCCATGTATGACCGGGCGTGGCTGGATCCGCAGGATGTCGCCGATGACAACGCCAATGTCAAAGTCGAGGTGATCATTGAGCGTCGGGGCAATGTTGTTTCCGCGAAAATACTGAGCCGCTCGGGCAACCCAGCCATGGACAAATCGGTTCAACGAGCGCTGGACCGGGTGCAGTTCATCGCGCCATTTCCCGACGGCTCGCGGGACCAGCGCCGCGTGTTTATTCTCAACTTCAACCTCAAAGCCAAAAGACTGACCGGATGAAAATCAGGAACCTGTTTCATTTAACCACAAGCATCGTTTTTGCGGCGTGCCTCACGGCGCGTGCCCAGCAGGAATTGAAAATCGAGCGTCCCATTGATTTGGGCATCAAGCCGATTCCCATCTCCCTGAGCGGTTTTTCCGGCGAAGTGGATTCGGTGTTGCGGTTCGATCTTTACATTGGCGGGTTTGATTTCGTGGCCAACGACAAGGCCCAGTACCACGTCAACGGCAGCAACAATGGCGCCGTCGAGGGGCGCGTGACCGATGCCTTGAGCAAGGCGGTGCTGTTGTCCAAGGCCTATTCGGGAGGAACTTCCCGTTCACAGGCCCCTGCGCTGGCCAATGCCATCATTTTCGCCATCACCCAGCGCAAGGGCGTGGCGCACACCAAAATTGCCTT